>JAGXLK010000336.1 GCA_018334735.1 Planctomycetota bacterium
TTCAGTTGTTTCTTCACGTCGTCTTTGCGGAGATCGGTCCGAAGCAGGCGGACACCACAGTTGATATCGAAGCCAATACCCCCGGGCGAAATCACTCCATCATGATCTGAATCAAAAGCTGCCACGCCGCCGATCGGAAAACCATATCCCCAGTGGGCATCGGGCATTGCAAAAGAAGCCCTGACAATCCCCGGTAGACACGCGACATTCACGGCTTGTTTCAATGCGCCGTCATCCCGAATGTTCTCAAACAACTCTCCGTCGGCATAAACCCTGACCGGAACGTTCATGTCTCCAGTTCGCGGCACTTCCCAGAGCAGGTCGGTCCTTCGTGTAATCTCAAATTTCTCGTCATTCATGGGTCTTATCCTGTCTCCGCATCCTCACCAGTCAAATTCTTGCCCAAAACGAACTACACGTCAAAAATAATGGTCACTTCCCAGTTTCCATCGTGATATAACACCTCAAGTTGATGCCATGTTACAGCCTTGATGGCATTTCGAATTTCATGCCGTTCACGGTTAAAACCTTCTCCTTTCAGAATTGCTCGGACAGATTTTTCCGTGGCGTGATTCAACTCAAGGTTGCGGGGAGCGAAATTTTCGGCATCAAAAGCAAACAGAATTTCTTCAAGGAACTCAACAATCAGCCCTTCGCGCGTATCCGCATTCGCCCTCACTTCTTTTTCCTGCGCAGGACGAATTTTTTCACGATCGAGCATAGAATCAATCATACCGCGCGCCGCATTTGTCAGAAGGTCTTCCCAGCTATCTCCTTGGATACGGAGTGCAAGATCCGCTGTATGGTTGATTTCCTGCCACTTCGGTTCGGTCATAATGCCATTTCCCTATGCATCCGCCCAGCTTCCCCGATCACCCTGGCAGCTCAAAGCTTACTTTTCTTCTTTCTCATTCGGCTGCCCTTCAGTCACCCCTCCCTCATTAAGGCCTTCCGGTGATTGATCACTCGTTTTTCGGTCCGTCTCCACACCCTTCAAATAACGGAAGTACGGCGAATCCGTCCCCAGTATAAGGGTGGTTCGATCGTCAATGGTTTTACGGTATGTCTCCAGAGATTTCATAAACCCATAGAACTCCGGCGAACGGCCGTAGGCTTCTGCGTAAATACGGGCCGCTTCGGCATTGGCTTCCCCTTTGATCGTTTCGGCTTCTCTGTAACCTTCCGATTCCAGTTCTTCCAGGGTTCGGTTCATCCGGCCAAGAATTTGTTGTTTTTTCTGGCGCGCCTCAGAAAGATATTTTTCAGCGATACGTTTTCGCTCGGAGCGCATTCTTGCGTAGACATCCCGACGGACTTTTTCCACATAGTTAATTCGTTTGATCTGAACGTTCACCAATTCCATGCCGTATTCTTTTCGCAACCCGCTATTAGCTTTTTCGCGAACGCGTTTCAGTAACTCGTTACGCCCCACATCGATCTGTTGTTTGGTTTCCTGAGCGTCTTCTATTTCTTTCGTAACATACTTCATTTCACGACTGCTGCTCCGTACCGCCTCCTCCAAAACAAGACCACTGATTTTATTTCGAAGGGCCGATTCGATTTGGTCGTCAAGAACAGCATGTCCGCCCATTTCATCGCGGACCGAGTTATAAAACCTTTCCAGATCGACGATGTGCCACCGGGCCCAGGTATTGACTCTAATAAATTTTTTCCCCACCGTAGGAATCTGATTGGGATCTCCGTCCCATTCCAACAGCCGTTTTTCGTAATACGAAACCTTCTGAATAAATGGCACTTTCCATTTCAAACCCGGTTCTTTCACGATGTTGACCACCTCGCGAAATTGGGTTACGACAGCCTGCTGGGTCTCGTCGACGACATATAACCCGCTGAAGGCCACAATGGCGCCCACAACCAGAATCACCACTATTGCTCCGCCCGTCAGTATCTTTTTCATCTTCTGGCCCCTTTCTGTTCGCCCTCACCGTGCAAATCAAGAAATTTCAGTAGATCTCCAGACTTTGAATCGATCACGTATTTCTGTCTCGCTTTCGGAAACACTTCTTGCATGGCCTCAAAATACAGCCTTTGCTCCGTAATATCCGGTGCTACCGAATGCACTTTCAAGAGCTTCGTGAAGCGGGCCACATTCCCTTCCGCTTCGTTCACCCGTCGGGCCTTATACCCCCGGGCTTCTTCGATCATACGCTCTTTTTTCCCATGGGCCTCCGGAATTTTACTATTTCTTTCTGCGATCGCCTCGTTTTCAATCGTTTTTTTCCGCTGACGGGCCTGATTCACCTGGTTGAACGCATCTTTCACAAGCTCGGGCGGTGTAACATCTTTAAGCCTGACGCTCAGAATGTCGATGCCGATCTCGTAATCATTCAGTTTGTCTTGAATCTGAACCTGCGCTTCGGCCTGGACACGTTCACGATCCGTGGTAAGCACCTCATCCACGGAACTATTACCCACAATAGTGCGCATAACGGCTTCGGAAACATCCCGGAGAGTTATCTCTGGATTGCACACATTAAAAAGGTAATTACGAATATCGGATACGCGGTAGCGAACAATCCAGGGAACCACCAGAATGTTCAGATCGCCGGTCAGCATCCGCCCCTCTTCAAGAATCTCTTCCGTCTCTTGCATATAGACCGTTTGCACACCCGCCTCTTTTGTTCGCAGTCCGAATTCCTGGCGCTTTTTCTCCCGCACAGCGACTTTCTTCGCTTTGTCGATCCCAAAAGGCAGTTTCCAGTGCAATCCAGGACCCTGTATTCCACTCTCCTTCCCAAATCTAAGAATTACAGCCTGTTCACGTGCATCGACCGTATAGAAGGAACTCAGCAAAAACCAGGCGATTACTCCAAGAATAGCAACCACGAGCGCAAGTTTCAGGATGGCCATAAAATCCTGACTGTACTGCTTAAATTCTCGTTTCAAATCTACGATTTCTCCTTGCCAGCTCATAAACGCATCCTCTCGCACAATGAGAAAAATAAAATGCCCGAAGCTTGATTATAGTTTAAACCCAAGCATACGTAAACCAACTGCCTGCAAAAATGGGATTTCAGTATCTGTTGGTTGAAAAACCATTAACTTTTTCCAGAAAAGACGGAAACCGCTCTTGCAAAACAAGATACGTGTGGTATAATAAGTGCAGTAAAGTGGGGGTATTCCGCTTTTTTAGGTATTGTTGTCCACTTACAGAGTCCTGATCCACCGCGAAGGAAAGTTCTTGCGGGGCAAAGTTCCTGAACACGTCATTCAGCAAATAGTACATTCCGCAGACATCGTACGCATTATCAGCCGTTACACGGATTTGAAAAAACGAGGCAATCGCTTCTGGGGCCTCTGCCCTTTCCACAAAGAAAAAACCCCCTCTTTTACCGTCGATCCCGAAGAGGGTCTCTATTATTGCTTTGGATGTGGTCAGGGCGGAAATATCTTCACATTTCTGAAGGATGTTGAAGGACTGGAATTCCAGGAGGCTCTCCGCCAACTGGCCCAGGATGCCGGAGTTGATCTGAGTCGGTATAAAACTGAAGAAGGGCCGTCCCGCGACGAGCTAAAATCGCTCCGACAGATTAACGAACTCGCCAGCACTTTTTATGAAAAATGCCTTGAGAAAGCGGGCGGGTCTGACAGAGCGCGGTCTTATCTGAAAGAACGCCAGATCAACGAAAAGTCGATCGAAAAATGGAGAATTGGTTACGCACCGGAAGGGTGGGATCACCTGTTGAACCTCGCGAACCGCCGCAGCATCAGCCCTTCTATGCTGGAAGAAGCTGGCCTGGTGGTACCGCGTTCCGAATCGGAAGGATACTACGATCGGTTCCGCAACCGGCTCATGTTTCCAGTGCGGGACCGGAACGCAAGGGTCATCGGTTTTGGTGGTCGGGCTTTGGCCGAAGATCAAGATGCTAAGTACCTCAATAGCCCGGCGGGTCCGATTTTTGACAAAAGCCGTTGCCTCTACGGGTTCTGCGAAGCACGAGATTCAATCCGATCCAATAAAGAAGCTGTGATCGTCGAAGGTTATACAGACGTCATTATGAGTCATCAATTCGGTCTGGATGCCACCATGGCCGTATTGGGCACGGCATTGACAGAAAAGCATGCACGAACACTTTCAAAATTGTGCCAGACGGTCCATCTTGTCTTCGATCCCGATGAAGCCGGGATAAAATCCGCAACCCGGAGCATAGAAGTCCTTCTCGCCGAAGATATTGAGCCGCGCATTGTTCAGCTTCCTGAAGGGTTGGATCCCTGTGATTTCTTGCTCAAGCACGGGCCCGACGTTTTTCGGGAAAGAATCAATGAGGATATGGATTTCCTCGAATTTCGTCTCAAACGAGCCTCAGAACAATACGATATGAACACCGTCAATGGGCGGTCCAGCGCTTTTGAAGATCTTGCTGAAATGGCACTTGAGGTTCAG
>JAGXLK010000005.1 GCA_018334735.1 Planctomycetota bacterium
TCTGAATTCCAGAAAGCGGCCCAACAGATCGCCCGCCGCAGCGGGAAAATGGCCGTCCCTCAGACGGATATCAATGGACACCTGGTCGTCGGGTTCGACCGGGCAAAGCTCAATAGACTTCTTGGAATTCAGGAGGAAGCAAGATGAAATTAGTGCCGATCAATGGCTACGTAGTGGTGAAACCTCTGGAAACCCCCAGCACAACTCCCGGAGGGATCCACCTGCCCGACAGCGCGAAAGAACAAAAGGCCGAAGGCGAAGTTGTCGCCGTCGCTGACGATGCCTCCGAAGATGTCGCTGTCGGCGACCGAATTATTTACAAAGAGTTTGGCGGCACAGAAGTGAGCGTCGAAGGAGAAAAATACGTTCTGCTCGCCACCGATGATCTTCTGGTAAAATACCTCGCCGCCGATACGATCCCCGAATAAAATCAGCAAAAACAAGAGGATAAAAATGGCTGCGATTGTCGACGAAGAAATTTGTACAGCATGTGGGATCTGCGAGGACGAGTATCCTCAGGATGCCATTGTGGTCGACGGAGTCGCAAAAGTCGATCCGGATCTGTGCACAGCATGTGGAATATGCGTCGATGAATGCCCCAATGAGACAATTTCTTTGCCAGAATAAGACTCTTGAGCTCCGGGCACCAGTGCATCGCATTGAAGAAGGCAACGGAGCTGCAAATCGGCTGAAGAAAGGTGGGAGGAACGGATGATTGCCCAGGAATTGAAACCCATTGACGAAATCCTTGGTTACCTGGACGGAAAAGAGAGAATTGTGCTCTACGGTTGCGGAGGGTGTGCGACAGTATTTCATACTGGCGGCCCCCCGGAAATTGAAAAAATGGAAACGACACTCACTGAAAATGGCAAAGAGATTCTCGCCGCAATTGCCCCACCTTTCGGTGAATTCACATGTTATCTCCCGTGGAGCCGCGAAAGACTCGCGAAACACCGCGATGCCGTCGAAGAGTGCGATGCTCTTCTCATGATGACCTGCGGCGATGGTCTTCAAACCGTCTGGGATAACATCATCGAGGATGAATACGGGCTTGTGAAACCTGTGTATCCTGCCACAAATCCCATTGGCCATATGGGAGGGGGCCCCGCCAGTTTCCAGGAAAAATGCCAGCAATGCGGAGAGTGTGAACTGGGGAAACTGGCGGGCATCTGTCCGCTCACACAATGCGCCAAAGGTATGATTAACGGACCGTGCGGTGGTGCATCTCAGGATGGAAAATGTGAAGCCAATCCTGAACAAGATTGCGCCTGGTTGCGAATATACCGGCGTCTGGACGCACTGGGCGAACTGGAAAAATTTCAGGAGACCAGGGCCCCAAAAAACTGGAGCAAGATGAAACGTCCCCGGAAAATCGAGGTTGAGCCGCTCAAGATGTAGACGGCATTTCCTCAAACTGCGGTGACAGAACGTGAACATCAAAAATTGGAAACAGAAGCTCGAAACCGAGCGCGGGGAGAAGGATCAGTTTTTCGCTCTGCACCCACAGTCTCCCCTGCCACAAAGCGATCGGGAAGATTTTACGGCGCTGGACTATTTCCCCCCCGATCCGAAGTACCGTTTCGAGCTTATGCCCCACGAGTATAAAAATCAGGAACTCATCCACGTTGCGGACACAAGGGGACAGCAGAGGGGGCTGCTGGTGTGGGGGGAGTTCCAGTTCCAGGTTGGAGATCTTACCTGTTCGCTTCAGGCTTACCGTAGCGACGCACGGGAGGAAAGGCTTTTCCTCCCATTCAAAGACGAGACAAACGACGAACAGACTTACGGCGCGGGTCGCTATATGGACCTGGAACCGGAACATCATCTCACGGACAACGGTCTGTGGGTTGTCGATTTTAACGAAGCATACAACCCGTGGTGTGCCTACAGCAAGCATTACGCATGCCCGTTTGTCCCGCGGGATAACTGGCTGCCATGCCCTGTTCACGCCGGTGAGAAAAAATATCCTCTCAATGACAAATGATACGGACCTCACGATGGATACTTTCATTTACGATGAAAACTTCAAACAAGAACTTCGCCAGGATTTGCATCCTTTCGGAGAAGTAACTTTTCTGGAATCGCTCGCCGAACCGGGCATGACCGCCCTCGATATCGGTGCCAATAAAGGTCTCAGCACGGTCGCTATCGCCAAAAATGTCCGCCCGCGAGGACGCGTCTTCGCGTTTGAACCGGTTCCGGAATACCACAAAAACCTGGAGACCAACCTCGCCGGGAACAATGTGGATAATGTCCGAACATACCAGTTCGCTCTCGGCGGCCAAAACGGACGGATCGATTACTACAAAAACGGCGGTGGGAGCGGAATTGTCCCGCAAGAAGGAGCGGAAAAACTGTCTGTCGAAGTCGTCACACTCGACCATTTTGCAGACAAAGAAAAGCTGAAAACAATCGATCTTATCAGCATGGACTGCGAAGGAAGCGAATTGATGGTAATGGAGGGCGGGAAACAGATCCTCCAATCCGAACCTCTGAAATTGTTCTGCGAGATACATCGGAGTTACCTCGAATCCCTCGGACAGACGCTCGATGACATCGTGAAATGGTTGGAGGACCATGATTTCGAAGTAACCCCCGTTTTCGTCGACGATCTCGATAAAAAAGTGGGCTACGAAGAATGCACACATATCTTCGCGTCGCATGAACAAAATGATCAAGATATCGACGAAGAAATTAAAAAACTTGAAAAAGAACTCTCCGACCTTGAGGCCCGCTGGCCAGCACATTCCACACCCCCGTCGATGATCCAGGAACGCGAAGAACTCGAAGAAAAATTGGAAGAAGCAAAACACCGAAAAACATCGGGAAATTCCCCATGAAAATATAGCCTCGCCTTCCAGCGGGTATAAACCGCGCCGGTTCGCAACTGACCTTCGGTGCCGTGTGGACAACGCAACGCGCGCGAAAAACATACCACCGTAAGTCGCCGTTCAGACAACAGAACAATTAGTAAAAGGCAAAGACAATGTCAGAAAACACACTCGAACGATTAACCCTCAAAATCTACCCGGATTCCGTTCTTACTCAGGTCTGCGATCCGGTTGAACAATTCGACCCGGGGCTCAAAAAGCTTCTCGAAAAGATGCACCGTCTCATGAAATCGGAAGAAGGTATCGGACTGGCAGCTCCCCAGGTCGGGATCACGAAAAGATTCTTCGTCTGCAGATTGCCTGAAGGACCAATTTCCATCATCAATCCCAAAATAGAAAGTTCCAAAGGGAATCACAAAATGGTGGAAGGGTGCCTGAGTATGCCCTACACCCGCGTCAACGTGGCCCGCAATCAAACCGTCCGGATGTCGGGCTACGACGCCGACGGGAATAACATCCAGGTCATTGGTAAAGACCTCTGGGCCCATATGTTGCGACACGAAATTGATCACCTGAACGGCGTGCTCATTTCCGATCATGGTAAACCCATCTCCGATTCCGAAACCGGGGGCCGTGTTTCATAAATTCTGTGGAATGCTCTCCCAGCACTGAAACTGAAACTGGAAAGGATCGTCTCGATGAAAGACACGGTAAAAATATATACGGCATTCACTTCGAATCAGCTCTTCAACAGCTCTCAAACCTATCCACTGCATCATCCCGACCAAAAAGTTCTATCAAACGAAGAGATTCTCGATGAATTGCGTGCTCGCACGGACGGGGTGGAGTTCCTCGGTTCCACGGCAATCGAAAAACCCGAGTTCACCGTCGGAAACATCCACGGACGGCGGCAGAACATCGATGGCGTGCTGTATTTTGGGTCGGTCCCGGATGAACTTCTTGAGCTCAACATCCCTATCGTCGCGGTCTATCCGCTGTGGAGTCAGTGGCAACAGCCTTTCAACGGCTACACCAACCACCGCGTTCTGACGGCCACCCTGCCGGTGATCCCCGATATCTCCGAAGAAAAATTCAACCTGCGGCTTGACGGAATAGCTCAGAAAATCGGTCTGCTGAAAGCCGTCGCGCAAATGGGCGACCTGAGAATCCTCTGTGTCACAGACAAACCCGTTCTGGGGCGGTACGAGCCGACGGGTTATCAGACGGCCGAAGAAGGATGGGAAACCTACCAGACAAACTATTTGCACAATCTCGACGCACTCGGCTCAGAAATCATCGCCCGCCCCCAGGACGAAATGCTTGTGGAAATGGAAGCCGTCTCGGACGCCGATGCCGATCAAATGACCCAGGATTGGATAGCCGAAGCCGAAGAGGTCAAAGGCACAACCGAGGAAGAGATCAAGAAATCCGCCAAACTTTACCTCGCGCTGAAAGAGATGATGGAACACTATGACGCAAACGCCGTCACAACGGAAGGTTACGGCGTCTTTATGAATTATCCAAACGGCCCTATTCCCTCTCAAGGACTGCCCTCTTCTCAATTCTGCACCGATGGCATCGTCGCGACCTCTGAAACTCTTGTCGACTCTTTGATCACTCAGCAACTCGGACTGTTTGTTACCGGAAGTACTGGATTCAACGGCGACTATCTGGTGGATCCGGAGAACGGTGCGGTGTATATCGGGCATTGTGAATGCCCTTTCAATCCTTACGGCGATGATCAGAACGTCCCGTTCGTGATTCGGAACCTGCCCCAATGGCCCGAAAACCAACAGGAAAAAGGAGGCGCCTGCGTGGAGGTCAAACTTCCCGCCGGAGAACCCGTAACCGTCGCAAAGATCAGCGTACACGACAAAAAAATGGCGGTTCTTGACGGAGAATCCCTCGCGGGTGACGAACTATTCCCCGGCTGGAGCGACATTCTCTGCCGAACAAAACTCGCCGTCGGGACCGATGCGGCCGCGGCCCTCAAAAATCTCGACTGGGAAACTTTCGGCAACCACCGGGTGGTATTCTATGGCGATTACAGGCAGCAGTTTATCGACCTTTCGACCCTGCTCGATTTTGATATCGAGGAAAAGGACTGCTGAACAATCCACACGAAAAAATGCCCTTGAAGTTGGGAAGGAGACAAAAGATGAACATTGACCTGGAAGTAGCGCCCGATTTTGAAGAAATGGAAGCCGTCATAACCGGCAGAAAAGAGCCTTCCCATGTGCATCTGGTTGAACTCGGGATGGACCAGGAAGTAATGCAGGTTCTCGTCGAAGAGGTTTTCGATGAAGAATGGATATCCGGAGACGAAGCGACCGGCACAGATATGGCAGAACAACACATCCGCGTATATGCAAAAATGGGATACGATTATGTGCCCGGTTGGGGTGGATTCACCAACATGCCGACTTTCAAAGAACGGAAAACCGCCGATACCGCCGAACTCTCCCATGGCGAACGACACTGGGTCGAAGAAGGCGGAGGAATCATCAAAAACTGGGACGATTTCGAGGATGTCGGATGGGATTCCATTGAACCCGATTTCAGCGGGCTGGAGCACCTCGCGAAAGTCCTCCCCGATGGAATGAAAATCACCATCGGGACAACGGTCTTCGAGATGATTCTGGAACGGTTCCTGGGATACGAAGACCTGTTCATCCTGTCGGTGGAAAAACCAGAACTGGTCGAAGCCGTTTTCGAAGCCTGGGGACAAAAGGTCTACGATTACTACGAGCAAGCCATCCAATACCCCCAGGTCGGCGCGATCTTCCATGCCGACGATCTCGGGTTCAAAACCTCCACGATGATGAGTCCCGAATTCCTCAGGAAAAACCTGTTCCCCTGGTTCAAAAAATACGTCGATCTCGCGCATGATAAGGGCAAAACCTACTGGTATCATTGCTGCGGAAACGTCCTCAATGTCATGGAAGATCTGATCGAAGACGTCGGTATGGATGCATTTCATTCCTTCCAGGATGTTATTATCCCGATCAGCGACTTTATGGACCGATACGGCGACCGCATCGCGGGACTCGGAGGGGTCGATATGGATAAGCTTGCAAGGCTTTCCGAGCCGAATCTCCGCGACTACCTCAAAGAGATACTCGACAAAAGCATGCCCGGCCGTTTCGCCCTTGGATCGGGAAATACCGTCGCCAATTATATCCCTGTCAAAAACTATTTGATCATGGTCGAAGAGGCCAATCGATGGTCGAACTGACGACAACATTTGGAATTCCCATTTACTTTCTCTAACAATGGAGTAAATCATGAATGGCGAAAGTGCGGCAAACGTCCAGGTTGCCGTGAAACCGGTTTTTGTTCAGCTCTTGCACTCGAACGCGTATGAAGGACCCTGCCGGGTTGGAAGTCCCGAAGATCTCGACCCGAAAAAGGAAAAACCCAGGGGCGAAGAGCAATTCGCACAGTGGACCAAACAGGTCGAGAATGAACTCTCCGATGAAGCGCGAATGCTCGAACCCGTGAAAATCGAATGGACCGACGACTGGCATCTCTCCGAAGAAGAAATCGGCAAACTTGACAAAGACATCAGCGAAGTCGACCTCTTCCTGATCCAGGGCGGGCTCTCGCAGTATCCAGCTATTTCCATCGGGCGCCGTTACGAAAAACCAGTTGCCATGGTCGGGACCGTCGTTACGGTTGATGTAAGCGCCCATTTGCGCGCCCGCGGGCTCGAAGGGTTTGCGCCGCTCGATTACGGCGAACTCAACGACCTGATCTCCCTGCTCAGGATAAGGAAAAGCTTCCAGAACACAAAAATCCTCCATGCTTTTGAATCCGAAATCGTACCCGTCGGCGTGGTGAGCACTATCTACGACATGGAAGACCTTTACAATCGTTTCGGAGTGCAGCATCACGGCATGCCCGCAGGCCACTTGATGAACCAGATGAAAAATCTGTCCGATGACTCGAAAAAGCAGGCCGAACAGCTCACCGATGAGCTCATCGAAGGCGCGGAAGAATGCCATATGGAGAGGGAAGATCTCCTGCCATCGGTCGAGTTTTATGTCGCCGTCAAAGAGGAAATGAAAAAACGCGAATGCAACGCCTTCGCTATACCGTGTTTTGAGCTCTGCGCGCGGCAGGTGCCGGCCGAAACGAAAGTGGGTTTCTGCCTGGCTCACACCTTGCTCAAGGATGAAGGCTGCGCATCGGCCTGCGAAGACGACATGAATGTGCTGATGTCGATGGCGGCGCTGATGTACACATCCGGCAAATCCAGCTACATGGGCAATTCCAGCCTGGTCAGCAAAGAAGACAACATTATCCGGGTTGGCCACGATGTGCCGGGACTCAGGATGAACGGTTTTGACGCCGAGGCCCTTCCCTACACGATTACGCCGTTCACACAGGGTGGTTGGGGCGGCACAATCCGCTATGATTTCGCACGCGACACCGGTCAACCCGTCACACTGGCCCGATTCAACCCGAACGCAACACGCCTGCTGGTCGCCACCGGGGAAGTTACCGGAGGTGGAGGCGTCGATACGGTCGGATGTTCTTTGAGCGCCAATTTCAAGGTGAATGATGCCGTGGAACTCTTCCACGCCGAGCAGGATTTTGGTCATCATCTGGCCATGGTTTACGGAGATTATTCCGAGCAGCTCCATGAACTCGAACAGGTAATGGATATCGAAATCCTCGAAATATAACCATAGAAGGAGCGAACTGTGGAACGAGGAACTGTCCGAATCAAACCCGTTTTTATCGGAATCTCTCACTACCGGGAGATCTACGGAAGCGTATGTTCGGCCGATGTCGAAGGCACTCCGCCGATCCCCGAGCAAAACGAGGCTGAGATTGAAAACCGAGCCTCTCAACTCGTCGAAAATTTCACCGAGCAGCTGGATGTCGATTTCGTGGAAATTGATCCACCGCTGGTCGTCAACGAACACGTGGATTTGCGGCGTCTTCCGGGAGAATTGACGCGAGATACGGATGCCATTTTGATGGGGAATTTGGGGAACACGCCGCTGATTACCCGGACGCTAAACCGCTACGGACTCCCTGTCCTTGGGAGATATCCGGGAGAAGCGTATCTGCGGGCTTTGCGTGTGAAAAAGTATCTCTCGGAAAGCAAATTCCTCTACATCGGCGAAATTCCTTCGTTCTCCGCCCCATCCGGGCCGTACGATTTTCCCACGATCGAAGACCGGCTCGGCGTGCGTGTGCGCCACATCGAGACAAATGAATTTTTCCGGTGGTTCGACCGCTTCGATCAGAAAGAAGTCGAAGCCGATCTGGAAAAATGGAGCGAAGATTTCGAGGAAGTTCTCGAACCCGACCAGAACGATCTTCTGGACGCAACGCGGGTTTACCTCGCACTGAAAGGTCTTGCAGAACGCGAAGACGCAAACGGGATCACCGTGAACTGCGGGCGGCTCACTGAGGAACGTCCTGTGGTGCCCTGTCTGGCATTCGACCGGCTTATTGATGATGGTATCATGTGCGCCTGTGAAGGCGATATAACCGCCATGTTGTCTTCCTTCATCATCCATGCTATAAGCCAGAAGTCGATGCTCATGGGGAATTTCGGCTCGCGCCCGGGCCGTTTCGAAGCCAGAGAAGGCGAGGTCACAATCGAGCACGATATCATCCCCCGCTCTATGGCCAGTACGGGTTTCACCGTTCGCGATTATCACGAACGACGGTTCGGCGTCACAGGTTACGCTCCCATTCAGGAAGATCAGCCGATGACGCTCGTGAACACCGACCCCGCTCTCGATCGGATAAGTGTCCTGGAGGGCACAATCAAAAACAGCGAGGACGGCGGTCATTGCCGGATCATTGTCCACATGTCGATTGAGGGGGACGTCGAACGAGTCCCCGAAGTCATCGTAGGTTCACAACACGTATCGATGAGTTTCGGGCACTGGCTCGCGGCATTTCAAGAAACCGGCAAACTGCTGGAAATGGAAGTACAACACCTTTAGCCTGCATCTGTCAGGTGTAGACCAGACCCAAAACAAGCGGGTAATCAGTGATCGGTAACCGGTAAGCGGTGAAAGAACGTCTGAAGGCGATTCCAGAAGATCACCGTTTTCACTTGAAATGACGTGACACTTTTCGACGTTATTGTCGTAAACCATTGTCTGAAAAGCGATTACTGACCACCGCTCAATCTTTCTTTTCTCCTATCATACCCTCATAGACCCCTTTATTGGAATACTGATGAAACACAAAAATGGTTTCATCTCCCGTATTCTCCAGCCCGACAATAAAATATACATCTTTTGAACTCCACGATTTCCATTCATTCCCGAAAAGTCGATTACTCTCTTTTGACCACGGGGATAGTTCTTTCCAGTCCCCATATTTTGCGTCATAAAACCTTTTGACAGCTTCATAATTCCCCTGTCCGGCACCGATTCTACACAATCAGATCTTCCGTCTCGGCATCGAACAGGTGCGCTTTCTCCATCAGTACTGGCAATTCCAGTGTCTCTCCCACCGAAACCTGCATATGCGATTCAACCCGGGCGATAAACCGGCTTCTCTCGGTTTTCAAATACAGGTAAGTTTCGGAACCCATGGGTTCTGTTACATCGACTTCGGCTTTTATAGTGGGGAGCGCTTCGCGTCCTTTGGTCTGCTCGGAACCGATATCTTCCGGACGCGCACCGAATACGACAGCTTTTTCTTGCTGATCGGCCAGGGCTTTTTCCCACTCTGGAGGCAGAGCAATCTCCACATCTCCGCCTGTGAAATACAACTGGCCGTTGCTCGCTTTGAGCGTCCCGTGGAACAGATTCATTGGCGGTGTACCGATGAAACCGGCCACAAATATATTGGCCGGGCGTTCGTACAGTCTCACCGGTTCATCCACCTGCTGAATAGCCCCTTCCCGCATCACGCAGATCCGGTCCCCCATAGTCATTGCCTCCACCTGATCGTGCGTGACGTAAATCATGGTAGCATCCAGTCGATGGTGCAATTTGCTGATTTCGGTCCGCATCTGCACGCGCATCTTGGCATCCAGGTTGCTCAACGGCTCATCCAGCAGAAAAGCCTTGGGGTCCCGCACGATGGCCCGTCCCACCGCGACGCGCTGGCGCTGACCTCCGGATAAAGCTTTGGGTTTGCGCTGGAGCAATTCCTCAATTCCGAGAATTCGCGCCGCGTCACGCACCCGACGGTCGATCTCGGCTTTGTCAACCTTTCGGAGTTTCAAGCCGAAAGCCATGTTATCGTAGACTTTCATGTGTGGATAGAGCGCGTAGTTCTGAAACACCATGGCAATATCACGGTGTTTGGGAGGCACTTCATTGACGGTTTTGCCATCGATGGTCACGGTTCCTTCGGTTATTTCTTCCAGCCCGGCGATCATACGCAGCGTCGTGGACTTGCCACAGCCGGACGGCCCAACCAGGACCACAAATTCGCGATCCTCGATATCCAGGTTAATATTATCGACCGCTTTGACCGTGCGATCGTAGATTTTGGTCAGGTTTTGGAGACTCACTTGAGCCATTGTCAGTCGCTCCTATTGTAAAGATCGAACCCGTACCTGCAGGACTTCTATTTCTCCGATGGGACGGCTATCCCGCGCATAATGGTGCGTTGTGCAAACAGAAAAATCAGCAAGGACGGGATACTGGCAATCAGAATCGATGCAAAAACTGCCGTCCCTGGCGCCTCCAGCTGGAACTGCTGCAGCCAGACGGCCAGTACGTGCATATCTTTGTCCGGACAGACGATCAAAGGATACAAAAAGGCCCTCCATGCCCGGTTGAAGGTCTGCAACGCCACAACGGCCAGAATCGGCTTACTCATGGCCATCGTTATCTGCCAGAAGATGCGAAATTCCGATGCGCCATCGATCACGGCGGCGTCATAGAGATCCTGCGGAATAGAATCGAAAAATCCTTTAAGCAGGAAGATCAACATTCCGTTGATCGTCAGTGGCAAAACGAGCGCAATGAATGTATTGAGCAAGCCGAGCTTCTTGATGATCAGGAATCGCGGTATCATGCTCACCATCGGTGGGAAAGCCATCGTAGCTACAAAAATGAAAATTATTTTCCACATGCCGGGGGGTTTGAACCGCGAGAGCGCATATGCCACGAGTGGCATGACCGTCAGCGAGAAAAACAACCCCAGCACAACATAAATAATCGTATTGAGGAACGGGCGTCCCTGCACAAACATCTGCGCGAACACAATCCGGAAATTCCGGCCGGCATAGCGTCTGCGCAACGTTCCAGAATTATTCAGAACATATCGTTTCTCAAGCTGGGCAAGCGGTATTTTGCAGGCCTGCCAGTCGGCATAATCCATGTTATGGGCTTTGGAAACCGCCTGGATGTCATCGTAGGCACTTTGCAACCAGCTACGCCAGGCAAACTCCGGCCCCACCAGCCGCAACGATTCGGGTTTCAACGTCTTCAAAAAGTCACGATAAGCACCGCGCCGGTAATCAATCACCCACTCGCGGTCGCCGGGAAGCTCAATATTTTCGAACGACTTATACTCGGTGTGCCAGTACAGGTTCAGGTCGTCGATGTTCTTATACTGCTCCCGGAGAAACGCCCGGTATTCCTCGTCGGAGGCGTCACTGCGGACAAACGACATATTCAAGTGGCCTTCAAAAACGAACTGAAGCCATTCTTTACGCAGAGTCTCGTGCTTCGGTGGGGGGACCCGTTGCGGCAGGGAAAACTCCTCATAGGATTCGATGTTCAGATCATGGGCTTTTTGGAAAGCTTCGAATTTCGATCGGCCGTATTCGGGGAACACAAGACGCTCGAGGAAAAGCCCCGTAAGATTCACAAAAGCTCGCTCCGCAGGTGGTGTTTCCCGCATCAGATCCAGGTACGCCTCCCACAAAGGCGTATCGCGCCTGACGGTTCGGGCTTCGCCCCAGCGCGGCGTTCTGGCGTTAATCTGCCACCACGAAGGAAGCGGCGCGCCCACTTTTGAGTTGAAAGCATCCAGATCGCCGTCAAACCGATCTCGCAACATATCAACGAGTTTCCGCTGGTTTAAAGAACCGATCTGCTGGTAGATCATGGTTCCCCCGAGGATCTGCCAGTGATCGGGCAATTTAGATTGACGCACAAATGCGTTCAAATCCTCGACCGCCATCCCTGTGGTTTCTTCGGGCACCCAAGCGTCCCGGAAACTATAATCCCGCGTCTGGCGGAACCGATTCATTAGAATGGGATCATAATTATATTTTGTCTCCAGAAATTTCCGCACCAGTTCCTTATCCCTGGTAAGGAATTCCGGCACAACGCCCATATCCTGAGAATCCATATTGCTGCGCATGGCCCCCGACACCATGAGCAGGAAGGGATAGACCATGGTTGCGCCGCCGATGATCAGGGCCAGGGTCACACCGGTCAGGAACAACCGGCCCCGCCACCCTTTCGCCTCGACTTTTGTCAGCACAGGCATCTATGAGGACTCCTCATTCGTCATGAAATCAATACCAAAATCATCTTTCAGCGCGGATTCTCCTGTTCGGCTTCGGCCTGAGCGGCCGTCCTGAAGGTTGCGCGGGACATCCGGCGGAGCTGGAAGCACGTCAGCACGATAACCATGGCACCCAGCACCCATCCCATGGCCGCACCGACACTGAAATCAAGTTCCATCCAGGCCCTCTGGAAAATGTCCAAACCCAGGGTACGCGTGGCCCCACTCGGCCCTCCGCCGGTCAGGACCATGATGAAGCTCGCTCCGCCCTTTAATCCCCCGATTACAGCCCCCAGAAGATTGATCAAAATCAGAAACTTAATCCGTGGCAGGGTGATGTAACTGATCCTCTGGATTATGCCCGCGCCGTCAATCGTCGCGGCTTCCACGAGATCCTCAGGAACGGTTTTCAGGGCCGCCAGATAGATAATACAACCGGGTCCGGCCGACGCCCAGACCATCGGAATCACAACGCATATCATGGCCATGCCCGGATCTTCGATCCAACCGAGCGGCTCCATGTTGAACTGACCGACAAAACTCCCAAGGTAGGATTTCAGACCGTTCCAGCCGCTGACCAGTTCCGGGTCCAGATTCTGCGCCTCGATCACCAGTTGGTTTGGACCCATGTACTCGCGAACCAGCGGCCAGATAGTTGCCGCCAGAAGAGCAAACGCGAAAGCTCCAACGGCCGCGCGCACGGGCCAGCTGAGTTCTTTAAGTTTGATCGCACAGGAAAAAACGAATCCGATCAGTGATAGCCAGCACAACAACATTACGATTTTCACCAGCGTGGCACCAACCGGTCCCAGGTAGTTCACGGACATGACGATCTGGTTCAAGAACCCGGACTCCGAAGGATCGTAAAACTGGCGCCATAGAAACACCATGATGATCCCACTGACGATCGTCGGCAGATAGAAGATGGTCCTGAAAAAGTACTTGAGAGCTTTCGTTGGCACCTCATCCAGCAGTATCGCCACCAGGATGGGCGGCCAAAAACCCAGCCCAACTACCAGAAGCGCATAGTAGAACGTCCGGCCCATAGAAGCCCAAAACCGGGGATCATACAGAATTTTTGCGAAATTGCCCAGCCCGGCGAACTCGCTCTCTATGGCCAGTTCATAATCAAGCAAAGCCAGTGGAATTCCCAGGATCAACGGCAAATAACGCACGAAAAAAACCAGCGCAAGCCCCGGAAGCAACATCAAATAGGCATATCGTAATTTGCTGAATGACGGACGATCGCCCATCTGTTCCTCCTGACGGGTAAATGCGCGCCAGGCGAACGTTACAGTGGTGACGAAAAGAACAATGATAATCACCAGAGCAATCCCACCGACGGTATAACGGATCATCCGTTCCCTTTTCGTCAGTTCACCGAGCATGTGCTCATTCACTCGGGCGGCCCCCTCGTCCAGTTTGTGTTTTATCCGGGACAACGCCTCATCCTTCGGCAGGTTCAGCAACGCCGCATTTTCAAGCGTCCAGTTTATGGGCTCGCTTACGTACCGATAGATCATCTGCGTATTCTTGCCATAAGGCTCCGGGACACCCGATTCGAAAGCCGTCTCGATGGTCTTGCTCCACGCTTCCGGAACCCGTCGGGCAACATCTTCGTATCCATAGCGTTTCAGGACTTCCGGCTCCAAAAATTCTCCGTAGCCGGCATCGACGAAAGAACGGGTTCGCAGTTCCTCGGCGTGGCGGCCGGTCAGGAACCAGATGTAACGCATCACGCCAAGTTGCTGTTGCGGAGATGACCCCGAAAATGTCCCCAGCATGCGGCAGTTCAGTTCGCTCGCCGCCCGACCTTCGGGAGGCGTTGGCACGGGAGCCACACCCACCATTGCAGGATTAATATCCTGTGCGCGCTCGTAAGAAAGGTAAGTAAATTTCATGCCGATCTCGCCCCGGTTCCATTTGATCCGCATCTCTTTACCGCCGCCCATCGGAGCAAAAGCAACTCCCTCAAGCACCCGTCCGTCTTCCGTCTCGAATTCCTCATGCACCAGTCGGAGGATGTAGTAGAGCGCTTCCGCAGCCTCCATCGTATTGAACGCTGCGCGCCACTCCCCCTCCTCATTCCGCTCGACGTAACGCACACCCTTTGATACCAGAAAACTGTAAGCCGACCAGCTGACAACGGGGCCGGTTATGAACATGATCCCGAAATGTCCTGATTGCGCTGCGCGGATCTGCCGGGAAAATTCCATCAGTTCTTTCCACGTGCGTGGTGGACGTTCGGGATCCAGCCCTGCTCGGTTGAACACATCCTTGCGGTAGAGGAGAGCTCGCACAAGGTTATCAAACGGCATTGCCCAGACGTGTTTGCCTCCCGGCACACCCTTGCGGCCCCCCGTATCCGCCATGCGATAGACAACGGGCCACGCCGGTCCGACCACCCGTTCCTTTATCCTTTGCAGTGCATCCTCCACGACCTCGGGTTTCGGATCGGCCAGCCAGTTGCCAGCCTTATCCGTCTGACGAGTTCGGGGATTATCACTGATGAGACGAGCAAGAAGAATCTCCAGAGGCGCCAGGAAACCGTGATTGATGTAGGTCGAAGACTGACGGAAATTGACATATATTCCGTGTGGTGGAACCCCGGTCGCGATGGACATCAAGGGGCCCTGATCCATCGCCATTCCTTCGATCTCGGGGAAGGTAAATGGTATCAGCTTGTACTGCGGAAATTTCTGGGCGAATTCCCGGACAATCTTACGATTGACCTGAGCCTCCACGCCCGTCTGAATCGGATTGGGCAGGGTCTGCATCCGGAGGAGGATATCTTCTTCCGAATGCGCTTCTTTCGTCCCGGCAGCGGCAGGAGTTAAAGAGATTATGAAGAGTATAGCAGCCAGAACGAAGCAAAATTCTTTCAGTCGCCCGCTATTCAACATGCTCTATTCCTTGATTACTCATTCAGTAGCCCTGATCATAAGGAACTGGCCAGAAATTTCAAGAGGCAGCCTTTTGTCACCGCAATCTTTCCCGTAAGATTCCCCCGTAAACCCGGAGGCGCATGCGAAGTCCGGGCGAGCGAAAAACGCTGCCACTCTGCTGGATAAGACTCCCACGATTTTCCAGTCAAGGCCCTCCCTCCCGCGAATTTATATCAATATTCCCGTGGCAACTTGACGTTACCAGGAACCAGCTCTAAGCTTTGGGTCGGTTACAAAAAAACAAAATCGTTTCCGGGAGAATTCGTCGTGAGTGCACCAGGCCAGAGGCCAAACTTTGTTTTCATCTTCGCCGATGACTGGGGATGGGGCGATCTGGGATGCTACGGACATCCGCACATTCAAACGCCCAACCTCGACCGGCTGGCATCCGAGGGAACCCTGTTCTCGCAATTCTACGTATGCAGCGGTGTATGTTCGCCCAGCCGAGCCGCCGTGATGACCGGCCGGTTCCCCGCGCGACACGGCATCCACGGACACCTGGCTTCCCATGAAGCGAATGATCGGCGGGGAATGCCACATTGTCTGGACCCCAACGCCCCCACTTACACCAGCCTCCTGCAGAAAGCCGGATACCGGGTGGGGCATTTTGGCAAATGGCATCTCGGACACGGTGAAGGCGTGCCGGAACCTTCCGAATACGGTATCGATAAGACCCGGGTCAACGCTGGAAACGGCCCGCAGCTCGAATACAGACGTCAGGATTGGAAACCCGGGCTGCGTAGTAAGTCCAGCGAGTTCATCGTCAATCATACAATGCGTTTCATCGAGGAAAATCAAAAAGAACCGTTCTTCGTCAACGTCTGGCTCAACGACACACACGCCATACTGGATCCGAGCGAAGAACAAACCGAACCCTATGATCATCTGAAACCGGATCTTGTCGGTGAAAAAGACCGCGGAGCCCTGGCCATTTACTACGGGACGGCCACCGGTGCCGACCGGCAGATCGGACGGCTCCTGGATCGGCTGGACAAACTCGACCTCGCGGAGAACACGGTTGTAATTTTTTCATCCGACAACGGCCCGGAGGACATCCTCATTCACAACGCCAGCCACAGTGGGGTTGGCAGTGCCGGACCGTTTCGGGGACGAAAACGCAGTCTCTACGAGGGAGGAATCCGCACCCCGTTCATCCTGCGATGGCCCGCGGGCAACGGATCGCGCGGCGTGGTTGATAATACCACACCGCTCTGTGGTGTAGACCTGTTGCCGACCTTCTGCCGTCTTGCCGGTGTGGACCTGCCGGAAGGACTCAATCCTGACGGCGAGGATATGTCGGAAGTCTTCCACGGTGCACAGCGCCGGCGCC
>JAGXLK010000337.1 GCA_018334735.1 Planctomycetota bacterium
AGGGGATCCGGTATTCAAAATAATACCCTTTCCCGTTCTCGAACTTGCGGTAGGCGGCTTCAAAATGATCGTGCGGAATGACACCTTTCTTGTTCAGATCGGGGCGGCGGGGTTTGTTGAAGGGGAAACCCTGGAAAAGGGCCATATTGGGCTCTTTGCGGTCGGTGTAGTACCAGAGGATCATCGTCACAAGTCTTTTGTCGCGGTCCTTTTTCCACGTGCTTTTTTCGACCGGATAATCCATTGACGAATCGAGCGTCATGAAAATCTGGCATACGTCGGCGTCCCAGGCGCGTTTGGGTTCGACTTTGGGATCGTGACGATTCATCATCGGGCTCTGGTCGTGGACCCTGGCGCCGATGTAGAGGGCCTTTTGATCGTACATCATGGCGAGGTATGCGCTTCGCATTTCGCTGGTGGCGCGGGTGATGAAGATATGGAGCTGGCTGGAGAGATCCCAGTCTTCGAGGTCGCCGTCAATTTTAACTTTGCCCGGGGTTGGAACGGCGTAGATGCGTTTGTGACGCCCTTTCCCGGCGGCGGCGGATCCGTGGCGGGCGAGCGATATCGACAGGATGATGGCAAACACGATCAAAACTAATTTTCGCGACATTGAGTTGTTCTCCTTAGAGATCGTAAGATTCGTCATGCTCAAAGGGTTAGGGGCGGGGGCGTCAGATCAATTTTTGTTCCAGGAAAGTTCGTTCCAATCCGGGATCTGGCGCCAGTAGTTGGCGAACCAGTGCTGGGCATTGACCCAGTGGACGCTTCCGTCGCCCAGCAGCACGTTGCCGCCCGACGGTTTGCCGGGACTGTGGGGAAAGTTTTCGAAGGGATCTGGCGCGTCCAGCAGATTGCCCCGGCCGCCGTAGAGAGTGTTTGTATTGACCCCGAAACAGGTAATGAGCATCATCTGTCTGGGACGGCCCTCGTGATGAACGCTGTAGGCAGCTTTCGGATTTGGCGTTCCCAGTCGCAGGAAGTATTCGTCGCCGGTATGGCAGTATTTTGTGACCCAGAACCACAGTCGTTCGGAGGCCCAGTAATTGTACCCCACCATGTTGGTGAGATGATGTTGACCGATACTGTACCAGTCGAAATCGGTCGGCCTGCGATTGGCCCATCGGTTGCCCCAACGGTTGTATTTGGGCGTGCCGATGAATCCGGGACAGATGAACGATTTATGGTGGCCGTAGCTTTGAAAATATCCCCGCAGGTCCCACAGGTACTCGTCACCCTGAGCATCCGTGCCGGAATAATAGGTGACGGCGCGTTCGTAGGGTGGGGGACCGAAAGGGGGAAAGAAATCGTTGTAATCGTTGCAGTACATGTGCATCGAGACGCCTATCTGGTGTTGGCGTTGTGCGCATTGAGCGCTGACCGCGCTCTGCCGGGCGCGTTCGAGCGCCGGCATCAGCATGGCCGCCAGGATTGCGATAATCGCGATGACTACGAGCAATTCGATGAGTGTGAAGGCTTTACGAGACCTCAGAGGGTTTTTAATAAACATTGCTGAACTCCCTGTCTGGAGGTTCAATTTCATAGGCCACTTCCGCATCGGTTCCGTGACGCTGTTTGAACTCGGATGCCGTTATCGGCTCCAGCCGGATTTCCGGTCCGGGAGGTTGGTAGTTGCCATCTTCTTCCCGCAAAAGGTGCAGTGCTGTGGTGAGTTGCTCGATTGTGTCCAGTCCGAGGCGCATGATCGGTGTCTCACCTTCGTATCGAAGCGGGAAATTCCAATATCCGACGATCCGGAGTTCTTCGGGAATGCTTACACCAAGGTCGTTCAGGGCGTCGGCCACCGGCCTGACCAGGTGGTCGTCAAGGGTAATCAGTCCATCGGGTCGTTCTCCGGCGGGTCGCTTCAGCATCGTTCCGAGGGTGTGGTTGACCCATCTGGGGTGGTAGGGGTCCATCGGGTGCATCCATCGGGGCGGGGAATAGAAGCCGTACTGTTGGCTCAGCTTTTCGAGCACGGGGGGCAAAGATTCAGGGTTATCCCTCATGATTGTGACCACCGCCAGGCGCCGCCGGTTGTGTTTCACGAAGAAGGAGGCGGCTTTCTCCAGTAATTTTTTCCGATCGACCATGATGCTTGGTCCCCAGGGTTTAGAACCACCGGTGAGACAGACGGTTGGCAGGGGGCGTTCCACGAGCAGTTCAGTTCCCGAGAGATTGTGAGGTGAGTAGCCGAAGATGATGCCCGCCAGCCGGTCCGAACGCACGTCGTCCATCAGCCTACGATACCCATCAGCCATTTCTCCGTTCTCGGTGGGTTCAATGTCGAAATAGGGGACGAGATCCCAGCCGGTTTCTTCGTTCAGGCGACGGGCGGACGCCTGCAACGCGATCAGGTAGCGGGTCCAGCGATACGTGTGAATCTCCTCGGGATGTCCCGGAAAGGCAAGTGCCACCCTGTGGGAATGGGGCGGATGTTCCGCCACGAATCGTCCCCTCCGCGGGATACTTTCGACATATCCCTGTTTTACCAGGAGTTTCATGGCCCTCTGTACAGTGACACTGGAACTACCGTATTGGTCGACCAATCTTCGATTGCCCGGCAGGCGAGTTCCCGACTCCAAAGCGCCCTTGACAATACGTTGACGTATATCGTCCGCAATGTCGCGATGTCCCAGCTGCGATTTTCCCGTGGATTCCATGACTACCCCGCCAACTGTATTACAAATCTATACAGCTAATGTATTACAGATGGGGCGGGCTGTCAAGGTTTTTTGGTGGTGGGATGATCAACCGATTACGTACGGAAGCCTGGGGCGGAGGAAAAAAACGACCAAAAACCAGCAACCAGCAACTATTCCTTCTCAATGGACTCGCGCCAGGAATCGAGACGGGCGGTCAGTTGCCCCAGGACGTCCGCCCGTTCGTCGGCCACGTTGCGGGTCTGATCGGGATCGGTGTTCAGATCGAAAAGTTCCTCTTCCCCGAGCTCCGGGTAGCGTGTGTAAAGCCAGTCCCGCGTCCGGATGGTCTCCCGCAGGCCGGTGTTCACATTGCAGTGCGGGAAATCCCCTTCCGCGAATATCGCATCGTGAAGAGACGTTTCGTTTGCCTCAAGCAGCGGCATCAAAGAGAGGCCCGAACAGCCCGACGGGATTGGCACGCGGGTCAGCTCGGCGAGTGTGGGCAGGGTGTCAATCAGCTGAACTAAAGCCGGTGACGTCGCCGGCTCGATGTGTCCCGGCCAGCGGAAGATCAGCGGGATATGAGCGATGTCGTCGGTATCGAAAGGCCCTTTGACCTGGAGCCCATGTTCCCCGATTGAGGATCCATGATCTGCAACGAAAATCGTCAACAGATTGTCATTCAGTCCGCTTTGCTCGAGATACTGTTCGAGCCTCGCGATCTGAGAATCCAGAAATGTGGTGAGACCGAAATAGGAGGATCGAGCACGACGCTGTTCCTCGAGGCTGAGCTGCTGGAACCCGCGGATATTGCTCCATCGGCGCAGGATATCGCTACGGGCAGCAAATTCCTTATCACTGAACTGCCAGTTCTGAACGTGGTCTTCGTACATGCTATCGTAGGGTGCGGGCGGGAGCACCGGCGTGTGCGGGGTGTTAATGCTGACCCGGAGCACCCAGGGCTCTTCGCCGGGCGCCTGTTTGAGCCATTCCAGCGCTCGGTCGATGGTGTGCGCCGCGTGGGTGTCTTCTGCATCGCCATCGTATGTTCCGCCTATAATTGTGTTCGGCGCCTCACCGGGGATTATGACGGGGCGACTTTTTTCGGGATCAGCTCCGTCCGGTAATCGCGCCGGTCCGGCGCCGCGCCGATCTGGAGTCCTTTGGTATTCGGTGAACCCGCTGATTTCGGGAGAGAATCCCGTGTGGTGTTTGCCGACCCCGGCGATGGTCTCGTAGCCGGCTGCACGAAGCACGCGGCCGAAAGCGTAGGTGGGGGGATCTTCTGAGTATTTTTTTGCCAGTTCGGGGAATTCCTTATCGGCGGGTCCGTTGGAGGTGACGCCGTGTTCGGTCGGGTATTTTCCCGTGAAAAAACAGTTTCGTGCGGGCATGCACAGCGGGCAGTTGCTGTAGGCCGAGTCAAATCGCACCCCTTCCGCAGCGATGCGGTCGATGGACGGTGTTTGCACAAAAGGATGCCCGTAGCAGCCGAGAACGTCGGCGCGGAGTTCGTCCATGAAATAGATCAGAACGTTCGGTTTTTCTTGTATTTTTGCCATTTTGGTCTGTGTTTCGGATTCCCAAAAGTAGTCTCTTGCCAGAGCCGTCGATTCAGGTCCATCTTATGTCGTAGATACGGGCGTCCCGAAAGTAGATTCGCAGCCGAACGGTCCGTCCGGCGAGTTCCGAGAGGGAGTGTCCGTGCCAGGCGAGAACGCGGCCGCCGTACCGGTTCTCCTTC
>JAGXLK010000338.1 GCA_018334735.1 Planctomycetota bacterium
TGTCTGGTCTCAATCATTCTGTAAGCTTGCAACCCCGCTTCTCGACCGCGTATCCTGCAGACTCGAGTTCAGCTGAGCCCGCCCCGGCGGGCGAAACTGGACTTGAGGCGGACAGATGCCGGAAAATAACAGGTAGCTGTCGGTCCGTATCGCCGAGGCGGACCTGCCGTTCGTTGTTGGTCTTTGTGCTGCGGGGTTCGCAGGTTTCTGCACCGCGTTCTGAACTCCAGCCTCCGGCTGAAGTCCAGCCCGCTCGCGGGTTCCCGGCCCGCTTACAAATCCGCCGGGCTTGTCCCGGCGTGCTTAAGGATTCAACCTGCAATTGTGGGGTAAAAACTTTTTTTGCCATGCTAAGTCCCGACTGTGCCAATATTTCTGATCAACGCAAATGGCTCGGAACAATGGGATTTGCGTTGTGTCAAATTCCCGATGCCAGGACCATCTCCGGGGAATTCAGGTTTTCGCAAAAGGGAGCGTGTGCAGGGCGTAACCCGCGGACAATCAAGCGTGGTTGCAAAGCCATCCCGATGGCCGCACAATGGAGAAGGAGACGGGTTATCCAGGAAACCATACCCCTTTCTGAAAGAAGCTCATTGTTTTGATCCGCCGGGGGACCGATTCTCGGTTCGACCGGGGTGACATGCTGCTGCCCGCGAGGAGTCTGATGGCGGAAACCCGATCTTATAAAGTGATGGAGATGGATTGCGCCGATGAAGTCAACACACTGCAGAAGGCACTTGAGAAACACGAGGGCATTCAGGAGTTGGACTTCAATATTCTCAATGCGCGAATGACGGTGCTTTTTGAGCCGGAAAAGATCGATTCAGAGCGGATTGTGGAATGCGTCGCCGAAGCGGGTATGACGGCAGTGCCATGGGAAGATCGCGGAACGGCGACGGCTGCCGGATGGTGGGGAAATCACGGTCGGCTCGTAATGACAATTTTGTGCGGCTTCCTGATGCTTGTGGGTTTTTTCAGCCACTGGGTCATTCACGGGAGTATTCTCCAGGCTTTTCTAACCGGGGCAGGGGAGAACCATAAGCTGCCGTTGATCGTGGTCTTTTGTTACGGAGGGGCAATTCTGGCGGGGGCGTTCTACATTTTGCCTCGGGCACTGAGTGCCATAAGGAGGTTACGCCCGGACATGAATGTGCTTATGACGGTGGCAGTCTTGGGCGCGATTGGAATCGGCGAGTGGCTTGAAGCGGGGATGGTTGTGTTCCTTTTCTCGGTTGCTCTCATGCTGGAACATTGGAGCGTAGACCGCGCTCGCCGGGCGATTTCTGCATTGCTGGAACTTTCTCCTCCGACGGCTTTGGTCGTGCCCGAAGAAGGCGGAGAGCCGGAAGAGCGGCCTGTCGAAGCCGTTTCACGGGGACGGCAGGTTGTGGTGCGACCGGGCGACCGCATTCCCCTTGACGGGCAAGTGTTGCTGGGCCAGTCAACTGTCAATCAGGCTCCCATTACGGGAGAATCGGTCCCGGTTCCCAAGGCCCGAGGGGACCAGGTGTATGCCGGAACGATCAACCAGAGAGGGACACTGGAATTTGAAGTGACCCATCCTGCCGGTGAAACAACCCTGGCGAACATCATTCACATGGTGGAAGAGTCGCGGTCAAGGCGCGCCAAGAGCGAGAAATGGATCGAAAAATTTGCGCGTTACTACACTCCGGCTATGATGGCGCTGGCGGCGGCCGTGGCTATTGTGCCGCCCCTCCTCGTCGCGGCGGCCTGGACCCCATGGTTCTATCGCGCCCTCGTCCTGCTCGTAATCGGATGCCCCTGCGCACTCGTCATATCGACTCCCGTCACTATAGTCAGCGCTCTCACCAGCGCCGCCCGTAACGGCGTGTTGATCAAGGGCGGGATTTACCTCGAGTCCGCAGGACGACTCAACGCGCTGGCACTCGATAAAACCGGGACACTGACGTACGGTCAGCCGCGCGTGCAAGATGTCATTCCTCTGGACGATCATACGTCCGAACGGCTTCTGCGCACAGCGGCCAGTGTTGAGGCCGACAGCACTCATCCGCTCGCGGATGCTATTATGCAGGAGGCGGCCCGGGAGGAGATCGTGGCTGAACGGGCCGAGCGGTTCCGGAATATATCCGGGCTGGGAGTGGAGGGTGTGGTCGATGGGCAACTGTTCTGGGTTGGAAGCCACCGGATGATGCATGATAAAGGCCAGGAGAGCGATCAAGCCCATGAAACTGCACTTGGAATCGAAGATGCCGGACATACAGTTGTGGCGGTGGGCACTGAAGACCATGTCTGGGGACTGATAAGCGTGGCGGACGGGTTGCGGGAAAATGCGGCGGAAGTCGTCGGTGAACTCAAAAGGCTGGGCGTGGAGCACATTCTCATGCTGACCGGTGATAATGAAGCGACTGCCAGGAGCATTGCCGAAGCCACCGGAATCGATCAGTGGCAGGCCGGTCTGATGCCCGAAGACAAAGTGAAAGCTGTCAAAGAACTCTCCCGGCGGATGGAGGGAGTTGCCATGGCCGGGGATGGGGTGAATGATGCTCCGGCGATGGCCGCGGCTGATTTTGGCATAGCCATGGGATCGATTGGCTCCGACGTTGCCATCGAAACCGCGGACATCACGCTGATGTCCGACGAAATTGCTAAGGTCCCCTGGCTGGTGGGCCATTCCCGCAAGGCTCTGGCTATCATCAAACAGAACGTCGCGCTGGCTCTCGGTATAAAGATTCTGTTCATCATCCTCGCGGTTTTCGGAGCTGCCACTTTGTGGATGGCGATCGCGGCGGACATGGGGGTCTCGTTGTTAGTGATATTCAATGGATTGCGGCTGTTGCACCAAAAGCAGCCGGAAGAGACTCCCCGCGAGGTCTCAGGGAAAGTGGGGAAGGTGCACAGCTGACCCCGGACAATCCTTCCAGGAAGCGTCCCGCAAGCGGAGCAGGGGCGTCTTACGGATGTATGGGTTTAGCGTGCGTTATATCGCCGTCCACGCTCACAATGTCATTGCGAGGCGTTCCGCGCAGCGGGACGCCGCGGGGATCTCGCTGTGGGACTGAAAAAATGACGAGCCTCCTCCGCGCGAGACCACGGAGCCCAGCAGGATTGCTTCGCTCCACTCGCAATGAGGCATGAAGCGGTATCTCCGGGCTAAATACGTACAGCGGCCGGCGAGACTGGATTTGAGGCGGACAATCGCCGGAAAATGCAAATCGGCTTGAAAATTCCAACGAACTGGTCCGCGTTCTGAACTCCAGCCCCGCAGAGCGGTTCTGAAGTCCAGTCCGCTCGCGGGTTTCCGGGCCGTTTACAAATCCGCACGTCTCGTCCGCCTCCAGCATTCTGTTCGGAAGCTGATTCGCCGGCACAGAGTCTCGCAGATTTCACCAGAGCTTCTTTAAGACTCTCGTTTCCCGGGGGGGCGGCGGAATCGCGATAGGTCGATTTTGCGAAAATAGTCGAGGGTTTTCTGCAGCCCGTCTCTGAGCGAGACCGAGGGCCGCCAGCCGAGTGTTTCCGTGGCCAGGGAAATATCGGGGCACCGTTTTCGAGGATCGTCCTGGGGCAGGGGATGGAAAGTGAGTTCCGAATCTGTTTCTGTCAAATCAATAACAGTTTCGGCCAGTTCGCGGATGCTGCATTCGGTTGGATTTCCGAGATTTACCGGACCAACGAAATCGTCAGGGCCGTTCATCATGCGAATTATCCCGTCAATCAGATCATCGACGTAGCAGAAAGACCTGGTTTGCTGGCCGTCGCCGTAAATTGTGATGTTTTTGTTGTTAAGCGCCTGAACGATAAAATTGCTGATGACCCTTCCGTCGAAGGGGTGCATCCGGGGACCGTAGGTGTTAAAGATGCGCACGACCCGGATGCTCAGGTTGTGGGCGCGGTGATAATCGAAGAAAAGTGTTTCGGCGCATCGTTTCCCTTCATCGTAGCAGGCGCGTAGCCCGATGGGATTGACGTTTCCGCGATAATCTTCTGGCTGAGGATGGACATCGGGGTCCCCGTAGACTTCACTGGTGGAGGCCTGGAGTATTTTTGCGCGACAGCGTTTGGCCATTCCCAGGAGGTTGATCGAACCGAGAACGGACGTTTTCACGGTTTTTATGCTGTCGAACTGATAATGAATGGGCGAAGCCGGGCAGGCGAGGTTGTAGATTTCGTCGACCTCAAGGAAAATCGAGCGGGTAATATCGTGCCGAAGCAACTCGAAGTTCTGTCGATCCAGAAGGTGGGCAACGTTCGTTTTCTGTGATGTGAAGAAGTTATCCAGACAAATGATATCGTCTCCCGCTTCCACAAGGTGTTCGCACAGATGCGATCCGAGAAAGCCAGCTCCTCCTGAGACCAGAATGCGTTTGACTGACACGGTGTAGCCTCCTTCGATCAATT
>JAGXLK010000339.1 GCA_018334735.1 Planctomycetota bacterium
CCGTACGGGAACGTTTCGCCCATGCTCATGTCCTGCGCGCAGTACGGTACTGCATTCAGTAACGGACTCCACTGGTCGGATAAAGTAGACCAGGGCTGGTCACATAATCTGCGGGGTGTTAACGGGGTCTTTTTCGACGGCTCCGCCCGCTGGATCGGTGAAACTGAATATCCCTATGACTCGCCAGACGGCTGGAAAAATACGAGGTTCTACGAGGCCCATGAGCCGATGCAAAAATGGGCGCGAAAAAGACTCAAATACTGAGTCCGTTCACATTTTTTCAAAGAAAATATGGAGCAGGAAAATGCGGAACATACGGGGGGATATCGCAAGGCGGGGGTTCACACTGATTGAACTTCTGGTCGTTATCGCCATAATCGCCATTTTGGCGGCGATGATCATGCCGGCGTTGGAACGAGGCCGGGAGCAGGCACGACGGGCCACCTGCAGGGGAAATCTGCGACAGATGGGCATAATGAGCAACATGCACGCAAATGATCATGCAGGATGGTTCCCCGTAACTTTCCATACAGACTGCAACAATATGGGTTGGATATGTGTATGGAATGATCACTCAGACCCAAATGATGATCGGGTATATAAGGGATGCGACCCGGACGGAGATGCTTACGTTGAGGCATGGAAAGTAACGGGTACTCCGTGGAATACCTGGCTCTCATATGGACTGACTCCGGAAACCACCATGTGCCCCAGTGCGCCACGTGTTACTTGGACCTACACGGATGGCACCAGAGGAAGTTACGATGTCAGATCAGGCAAACCGCAGGATCTATCCGGTTTCTGGGGAGGGGATGCAAAAGGCACAAGTTATATTCTTTATGGAGGGCTCACCTGGGGAGCCTCCAGCTGGTGCAAGGGGAAATTATGGTATGACGAAATAGCACCGGCGCACAAGGCGAATGATCCAAGACTAAGTCAGAGTATTCTCGCCTCCGACGCCGTTTGGACCGATCCGTACCCGGACAGCAGCAACCACCGTTACATCAATCATCCCTCGACTGCCGCGCAACTGCGTCCGGACTATCAGGGACGGCTTTTCGCTGATGGGCACGTGGACGCAGCTCCGCGTTATCCCGATGGTCCTTTGCCTGAAGTGTGCCGCCCGGCCGGTGGAGCCTACGATACAAACTACTGCCCGAAACATTATGGCGGTGGGTCCCCGCACACGATGATTTTCTTCTGGGAGCCGTGATACCATCATAATTCATGTAAAAACGGAGCCCTAAGATGGAAAACAATTCAAAACAACAAGCATTCACACTTATCGAGCTCCTGGTCGTCATCGCGATCATAGCCATTCTGGCGGCGATGCTCATGCCGGCGCTGGAGAGTGCGCGCCGCAGTGCGCGCAACACCAAATGCGTCGGCCAGGTGCGACATTTGAATCTGTATTTTAATCTTTATTTGAATGATTTTAATTCGACATTGCCCTGGGTGAAATCGTCGGGAAACCCGTCCACGTGCCAGACAGCACCTTTTGGCGGACCCTTGAGTGGATTTGGCGAAATAATCGGAGCAGGATATATAACGAACGCCGACGTGCTGTATTGCCCGGATGTGGTCGTTACCAGCGCGTGGGGAAGCGGGGATCCTGCCAGTGGCACGAGAGAGAAAAAGGGAACGTCTGATACAGGACGTCGAAAATGTCACCGACAGTCGCGTCGATTATAATCTCGGATGGTGGGGTGGAGCGCCGACCCTCAGGCAGTTCCGCTCCGGGAAAGGATTCGGCCGCCATACCGGCGGTCGCAAGACGGAATACTGGGTGGCCGATGGATTTGGATGTTTCCCTTATTATTACAAGAAAAAATCGCACAATTACGGGGAGTTCTGTAACCTCGGCCGGGTCGATGGTGCTGTCCACACCATAAAAAATTACCCTGATATACAGCCCGACCCGCTTCCGTACGGATATTACAAACCTCATAACGACCGGCCCGGTTGGGGATGGTGGCGGTATTTCGGGGCGGGGCGCGGGATGGACTGAACCATGGGTCGTAAAAAGCAAACCCCTGCCGGGTCGCCGACCATTACACTCGTTATGCCGGGCTCAAGGATGACCCTCGTTTAGCAGAGGATTTTTCTGACAGGGGATGTGAGGGAGTGAATAGAGCAGAAGGTTCTACGGCCCTCAGGCATGACTGTTTCGCCTTCACGGTTTTTCAAAGGACCAGAGTCCGTCTTTCAAGCGAAACACGACTTTCGGCCCGCTGCCGGGCAACGAGGGCGAAGTGTCTGGGCGAACGAAACCAGAATTACCTGCAGCTTATTATGTGGACGGGCACAATGGTTTCTTGCCGCGGGCGGATACCACACTCTGGGGGGCGCCGCCGAGCGGGAACTGGAAGTGGGGGAGAATCATGGCCGACGAACTCGATCCAGCGGTTCGGCGCAACGAACACGGCAATTACATGGTTGTGACCCGTCCTCATTTCCGAGGTAACGGTTACCTGTCATGTCCCGCTGTCCCCGATCCGGATCCGGCCTGGAATACGTTCGAGTATTGCGATGGACATGCAGAATCGAGAGACCGGTCCATAATCCAGCCTCCCTACACCAGCGACAAATTCGGCGGCGCGCCGTGGGGGAACCCATAACGTACTTGCTGTTTTGCGGAAAGAATGGCCAGAAAGCTGGGTGCATTGCATTGTAAGGCCAGGCGGGCTTCGTGACATATGTCAAGGCTTTGGAGTGGATTCCGTGTCGTAGGGTAGCCCCGGAGGAACCGTAAGTTCGCGCTAAGTTGACGTTTGGGGAAGAGGTTCCTAAGATTTTGGGGTAACTCTTCCCGGTGCTTTTGACGGTGGATGGCTATGCGGCACGATAGCAAAAAGAGGAGGTGGGTCTTCTCGCGGTTTCTCAAAGAAGCCCGCCGTTTCTATCATCTCACACAGTTCCGGGATGCTCTCAACCGGATCGGCACGCTCCTGTACAGGGGAAGCCTGAAGTACACGCTGATTACTTCAATCGCTACGGGTCTCGGCCATCAACTCCCAAAAGTCGGCCTGCCCGGGCTCAATAATGCGCTCGTTGTTCTTCTACCGGCACTCGTTTTTGTCGTTGCGTTTGGGGGAGGTCTGTGCCTTCGCTATATCCCCAGTTTAATTTCCCTGGGCCGCATTACGACCGCAGAGGCGGCGGATTTCAATCTGATGAAAGATTATCGCAAGGCAGAAATGGACGAGCATCTGACTGCGCTCTGGGAACGAATATTCCGGTATGAGGCGGAAATCCGGTACGGACCGGAAGAAATACAGGCCGAGAGACAGACCCATTGCTCTCGCATTCCTCGTATTAAGGCCGCGATCCGCGAATTTGATGAAGAAGTGCTGGCGTACCTGGGTGTGCGTTCCGACGCCGGGACTGATGACCGCAGGGAAGCGGTGGCCGATCTGGTCGAGTCCCTCCTCTGCGCCCGGCCTCAGTGTGCGTTTCTCGAGAAAACGAAAAGGGCTTTCGTAACTTCGGCACGGCATGCTGTTCGGGAGCATCTGGAGCAAGAAGAACAGACTCGACGGATTGGATTTGATATCAGCCAGTGGGAAGACTGGCGCGATTCTGCCTATTTCCATCCCCATGACCGGCACCTGCAGCAGCAGTTTAACGGAAATCCGGCACTCCAGGCGGTGAAAAGAGAAGTGAGGTGGGATCGCTGGAGCTACATCCGAGAAGTTCCCGTGAGAATCTGGCAAAAAATATGGTTCCGGCTTATCACTCGCGCGATCAGTGTGCACCTCGGCGCCGCTATCAGTGAATTGAACGAGGAATATCCCGTGGAGGAACTCGGCCTTCGGTTTCGAGCTCAGATCATCATGTGGCCCGGAGCCGAGGAACAAGCTTCCTGGCTGGAAGATCTGCCGGGCCGGGACCTGAAGCGAAATGTGTTCTGGCGCCTGGCGGCTTTTTTTCTGCTCCGTGACCCTGACCTGCCACCTCCCGCCGCTCGGATTTGGGACAAGATCGGCGCCACCTTCCACACGCTTGGACAGGAGGGGTTCGAGAACCCGAAAAAAGAAGTCGTGGCGATCCGCCAGCACATGATCCGGAGCCGTTTCGGTCGCACCTTCCGCGATGCCAATGAGGTTATCAACAGAGTCTACCTCGGAACTTTCCAAAGCGCCACAAAACTTCGCATTGCCTATGATGCCGAATACGCTGCCGGGATGCTTGAGCAAACACCAGATGACGATTATGAAGCCGCAGGTGTGCCGGTTAAAAAATGGCACGGTATCACCCGAGACACCCGGGAGGTGCGGTCCGAACTGGAATCGTTCCTGACTGAAGCAGCGAAGGAGGCACCCCGTCTCGATGACGAGCTCGAAACGCGTCGGGCTGTTGCGGTTGCTTTTCACACGAAT
>JAGXLK010000340.1 GCA_018334735.1 Planctomycetota bacterium
TTTCGTCAGCCCGGATATGAAACACGGTATGAGACGCCGGAGAAATGGGGTTCAAAAATCATAAAAATCCCGGAGAACGTCCCGCGGGGTAAAGTCGCGATAATGGAAGTGGATGTGACGGGAAAAGAGGGGGAAGAATGGCACCGCATCCATCAGGAAGAAGTGACTGTGGAAGTGAAAGGAATCCCGGGCAAAGTCAATTTGATCGTCCAGATCCACGATCCTGCGGAAAAAACATGGTTCAAGATCTTGCTGCGCGGATCGAGAAAAGGGAGCTTCAAGGTGCGAGAGCTCGGCGGGGAGATGACCGTCATACGGGAGGACAGGCCTTATGCTCAATACTACGTGCGGAAGATCGACAAACATAAGCTGGTTGTGCCTCGGGATGCCGATATTGTTGCGACCGAAGAGAAGGTGGTGAAGTTTCACCTCCCGGTGGAGAAAGAGAAACTCCCAGAATCGGTGCGAGCTTTTTGGCTGTTCGTGGACAAAGATGACGTATGTCCGGTTGCAGCCGCCGATACAAGAGTGTTTACGGGCGTCAAAGAACATAGACTGGCAGAGAAAGCGACGCTTCAATACGCTCCGGGAACCTACTACGTGGCCTATGGTCAGGGCCAATCCAACGACCCCCATTTCTTCGGGAAGGTTACCATTGCCCCCGAGAGCGAGGGGAAGACGCTGGAGGTGGAGCTGCTGGAGGAGTAGGACAGTTTTAGAGTCTTGAGTTGAGAGTGTCTCGTTCTACGTCCTATCTGCGAAGGGAGCTGGAGCTTCCAGAAGGAGAATGAGGCGGGCGAAGAACCCTACGAGACCGATCCGGGGGCGTTTGTGGCGGTGAACGATAACGATAATGCGGGCGAGAAAGGCACCCCTGACGTGCAGGAGGAGGACCTTGACAGTGCCGACCCGGATCTTCAGCCGCTGCGGCTCGCCCTGGAGGCGGTGCCGGATGCGGGCACAGTGACCCTGGAGGTGCCGGACGGAATCAGGGTGTGGAAAGACGATAGAAAGAGCGAAGAGCTGACGGCGCGCCAGTGGGATTTAAGCTCCGAGCAGGAAGCGTTCAGGGCCCTCGCCTCTTCTGACCTCTACGTGGAAGGTTGCCGGCTCGGCCGAGCGGGAGAGATCGTCCTGAAATACAAAGACAGCCATCTTTCATTTGAGGACAGAGTGCAGGTGACGGTGGTGGGGGTGGATGTGCTTCGCGTGCCCGATTACCTGTTTGCGAACGCATGTTACGCCACGCCGATCAAATACCAGCTGTTAGGTGCTGAGGACGTGCCCGTTGAGGCGGTTGAAATTTCCTTGTATGCGGACGGAAACACCCCAGAGCAGTTTACGACGAACCTAGTCTTGGACCCGGTGGACCTCACGGCAAGAACGATGGTTCTTAACGGTGAGAATGCAAATACAGCGCTCGCCGGCGTTGCGGGGAAGGGCAACCTATTGGAGTCCTACCTGCGTTCCACAGAGCTCCGGACTTTTCAATTCGAAGGCAGCCACGTTACGCAGAACGCCCGTTTTGAGGTAAAAGTGACAGTAGGTAGGGGTGGCTCGCTTGCATCTGTCCGCTCCAACCCACGAGACCCCGAGAGCCTGGTGTCGGAGATGTTCGGGGATCAGGCGATCCCAGCATTTGACCTGCAACCTGGTGATGATCACCAGCCGATACTAACGACGATGGGGGCGCAACGGGTCCTCGCGAATTATCGCCGCACCGAACTGGTCGCATGGCCCCATCTCGCACCTCAATTTACCAGTGGCGTAGAATTTGCGCTCTACTGTCTTAATATGGACGGAACCATACCAAAAAAAATTACCACAAGTTATCGAGGAATAAACAGTGCTGACTGGACGTATGACGCGCCTTATGAGGATGCCCAGCCTGAAAACGAAAATAATGAACCCGCCGGCGAAAATGATGAATTTGTGAATGGGACATCTTCGGCGAATCCCGAGGTTATGGTGCAGACTTTTACCCGAGAAGACGATGGTACCATTGAGTTTGGCGGAGCTCAGGACGGATATCCTCCGCCCGCCGTCGATCCCAATCGCAGAAATGCGTTTGACGTATGTTCTATAACATCGAAAAAGATGTTTTCCGCGGGAGATGAAGATCCCACTTTTGAGTTCAAAAGTAAGATAGAGATGGGTGTTACCGGCGACGATGAATTCAAAGGCAATTATGTCACAAAGAATTTTGGCATGCGAATCGGCGGCTATACTTTCGTGTCCTACGGACCACGCGATAACATCCCCGCGTGTCTTCTGGACAGCGACGGCAACCCATCCCAGATACAGGTACCCGGCAGTCAGCAGACAATTCCGGAACAAGTGATGGACCTGGAGAAACGTACGGGATCAATACATATGAAAGTGTTCGACGGACAGTATCTGCTCAGAACGGGGTCTGAATTTGAAGGGACAGGCCTTGATGATGCAATGCCTTGGATTGATGGAGCATTTGCTACGATAAACGCTATTGCGGGGGCATCTGGTCAGGTTCAAGTGCTGATTTTTACCATCCCAGCACAAACATTGGTACATGTTGTTGCAAAAAACAGTTCTGACAACACTGGAAAGGCCCACGCCAAATTCCGGGGAATGTGGGCAGTCCACAATCAGGATGGTTCCGAGAAGCACAATAATCCCGTGGAAGAAGATCCCGTCGAATGTATAAATAATCAGAACGATGTCGGCAATGAGCGAACGTCTATCTATCATGAAAAACGGGGACTGGAAGTTGGCGAGCAGTTCACGGTGTGGGTTGATCTGACCACTCAAACCCAGCTTGACGCGATCGATAATGACTGGGAATGGGACACCGATTCTGTCATGGCGCTGGGCAAATTCTTCCCCAATAGCGTCCCCCGCGAAGGGGTCTCTCCTGTAAAATGGTTCGACCACATTCGTGTGGATGCGTCTGCGTCTGATTGATAGTGTTGGGATGGATCTTTCACAAAGACGAAAGAGGAGTCAAAGAACAAATCGTGTATCCTAAATGGGACAAAAAACGTTCAATTGTGGCCGCAGCAGTTGTCAGCGTATGTATTGCCGGGATTTTCTTTGTGTACTTATCGGAAGGAGAGAGTGACGTAGCCCAGGAACCGCCAAGTCACGGACAAAAGACAAACGGTGGCGTCCGCACCGATCAGGAAAAGGGGCCAGTTTTCACGAAAATAGATGATCCCCTGACTGAAATTTTAGACAGTCCGGGGATCTCCGAAGAACAATACGGCAAAAAGCTCGTGGCACAAATTGTAAAACAAGATAGAGAAGGGGGGACTGGATATCCGTTTAGTTGGGGTTTCGATTATAAGAAGAACGTTTTGTACGACTATGACTATGGAGCCCCGAAGAACGCCCCCAAGCTTTTCCTGCGGTTTCGTTGTCCCGACGCCGATGGTGGGCTCTCTCGGTGCGCTGTTACGGGAGGGACGTTTAAGCCTCTGGAAATAACAAATGATGATTATACCTACGCTTATCAATATAAGCAAGAACCTGATGGGTTTAGTTTAGATGTTCCGTCAAAAAAATACGTGAACATGCTGCATGAGGGCCGGGAGGATGAATACGATCCCTCCAAACATGGACCTTACTATCGAAAAGGGGGCTATGGCGTTGTATTGTTGCTTTCCCAAGGCGCTCCTCTGAAATATGATTCGCTTATAATGGGGAGGACATATGGAATGACGATCCACAGAGAGAATGACAAGGGAAAACACATATGGAGCCATACTATTTTGCGGGTTCCCGAAGATGTGCCAGAAGGCAAGACCGTGGTCAAGGTTATCGATGTAACCGAAGAGCGTGACTGGCGCGAGATGGACAGGGCGGAGCCCAAAAAGGTATCGGTAAAACTGAAGAGCGTCATTCCGGAGAAAGGAAAGTTGCTTGCTGGTTTGTGGGATGCCGGGCGGGAGAAGCGCGTTAGCCGCTGGTTCAAAGGGGAAGAGGAGGTGGTTTTTGAGGTTCTCGGCATGGGGGGAGAGCTGGGAGTTATTCATTACGTGGAGCCAGAAAAAGGCTACGTGTTCTACTACAAGCGACGTGTAAAAGAGCAAGAGGTCACATTGCCGAAAGACGCGGACCTTGTGGTGGATCCTGATGAGGTGTTGTCTTTTCGAATCAAAATTCCGCAGAACGAAGTGCCGTATGATAGCACCGGAATGAGCCTCTTGATGCACCGAGACTCGACAGTGCCGATCGGGGGAGCGGAGTTTGCCAATGTAGAAAGCTGGGACCGCAGCAGCAAGAAACCTCCCTCCACGCTGCCGTTGATGGCTCCACCAGGCAATTATCATGTGGCATACGGATTTGACGCTCCGAAAGTGATCGGCAAGATAACGGTCAAAAAATCCGATGCGGGGAAGAC
>JAGXLK010000341.1 GCA_018334735.1 Planctomycetota bacterium
TGCCTTTTTGGTACTGCTATGCTTTAAGCGCCGGCAGACTTTTTCTCTTGTCTATGGCGCCATAAGACGATACCGGCACCCTATTTTTTACCCGGTTGCCCCTCTTGTAGCAAGGCGAGACGAGCGAAATTAAGTGCGTGACGGGTAGCACGCCCTTTAATTCTCCACCGATCCCCCCGCAATTGCAAACGGTGTGACCAAACTTCGTCAAAGAGGCTGACACCGACAAAAACCAAACCGACGGGTTTCTTCGCAGTTCCTCCCGTCGGGCCTGCAATACCGGTTGTGCTGAGGCCCAGATCTGCCCCTGTTGTGTGTGCAACTCCTCTTGCCATTGACTCGGCGACCTCGGGACTGACTGCACCGAACCTTTCGATTTGTTCCGGGGGGACGCCCAGCTGGCTGATTTTCGCTTCGTTACTGTAGCTAACGACGTCGGCCAGAAGAAATTGTGAGATGCCGGGGATGTCGACCAACAAACTGCCGATTTCTCCTCCGGTACATGATTCGGCGACAGAAATGGTGAGCTGTTTTTCTCCCAGCAAATTGCTGACGGCCAGAGCTACCACGTTGAGGTGTTGTTCGCCCTTGTCCACCCCACAAATATCTCCACCGAAACGGCGGCGGAGCTCTGTCTCGTCGCGGTCAAGTAACTGACGAGCTTCATCGGGACTTTCGGCTCGTGCTCGTAGTGAGATTGATACAACACCACCCTCAACGGTTAATCCCGCAGAAGGGTTTCTTTTTTGCTGCATCATGTCTCCGATTTCTTCGTCTACTTCAGATTCCGGAACCCCGAATAGATGTATCCGCCTGACCAAGATATATCCCTGCACTTTGTTCAGCAGGAAAGGCATGACGTATTGTTCAAACATACCTTTCATCTCGGATGGCACCCCGGGCATTGCGATAAGCATGCTTTCTCCCATGGGACAGGCAAATCCTCGTGCTGTCCCACGGTCATTTTCAAAAATCTTGGAACCGGAGGGAAACAGTGCCTGGCTCTGATGTTCCTCGGAGAGTTCGACGCCGTAGCGCTTAAGGACACTTCGAATGTGATTGAGGGATCCTTCATCAACCACCAGATCTCGTTCCGCCGCCCGTGCTACCGCCCCACGGGTTCTATCGTCAGAAGTAGGGCCCAGGCCACCGCTGAGCAATACAAGATCGCTATCTTTGGCCGCGCGCCGCAATTCTTCTTCGAGCGAAGCTTCGTCGTCGCCTATTGTAATCAGCCGGCGAATCTCAAAACCATGGTTTTGGATATGGCGTGCAATAAAGCAGGCATTTGTATCAGTTTTAGCGCCGGTGAGGAGTTCTTCACCCGTTGAGACGATAGTTGCCCGTCTGAGTTGTTGCTTTGGGGACATTAAAGACCTTCTCTCAGTGCCCCTTTTCCGCCGTGGATGGTTCTTCGACGACACGGAAAGGCAGGAATTTCCGAGCGGCAAATTTGTCGCCATTGGAGCGAGTAACAATGGGAGATTCGCCAGGTGTGTTGTTTTCGTTATACAGACTTTTTTCGGACTGGCGGCCAACCACTGAGACGCTTCCGCGGAACAACCGCAGACGGACTTTTCCCGAGACATGTTCCTGTGTTACATCCATAAAAGCGTCGAGTGCATTGCGCAGTTGCGAGAACCAAAGGCCGTCGTAGACCAACTCAGCGTACCACCTTGCAGCTTCTGATTTTGCCTCCAGCGTCTTGTAGTCCAGGGTCAGTTCCTCCAGAGCACTGTGAGCTTCCATCAGTGCGGTAGCGCCTGGAGCTTCATAGACTTCCCTGGATTTTTGGCCCGTGAGCCGATCTTCAATTACCTCGGCTCGTCCGATTCCGTGGCGACCGCATATTTCGTTCATCCTTTGGACAAGGGTATGCGCTGCAAGATCTTCACCGTTTACAGCGACAGGATTGCCTTTGTAAAATTCAATTACTATCTCTTCGGGTTCTTGAGGGGCAGCCATCGGATTCGCTGTTAATCGATAAGTGTCTTCTGGCAAAGGTTCCCAGGTTCCCAGGCTGCCGTCAGCCGCAACCGCTCCTCCCCATAGGTTAGTGTCATAACTCAGCGTGGGGATAGTGCTTTCCGGAGGAACAATTTCATTTTTTTCAGCATATTTTAGCGCGTCCTGTCGGCTCCGCAGCGGAGGTATTTCATCCGGACGAATGATTTCTACGTCAGCGTCGAATGCGGAGACGTTCATCTCAAAACGATGCAGATCGTTGCTTCGACTGCTGGTTCCCAGTGCCAGGTAATGGCAACCTTCCTGCCTGGCAATCCTGGTAATCACGGCGGCAATAAGCGGGCGTGCCAATGCACCGCTGAGAAGGTAACGCCTTTCGTAAATAGCCGAAGCGCGAAGAGCACGAAAAGCATAGTCACGACAGAATTCCTCGCAGCAGTCTTCGATGTGCGCTCCTGAAGCTCCGAGTGATACCGCATACTCGCCGAGCTCCCATGTCGGAGATTGCTGCCCGATCTCGGCAATCACAGCAATGACTTTTGCTCCTCTGCGTTCCACAAGCCAGTGGAGACATACCGAGGACTGCAAACCTCCAGTGAAAGCCAACGCCACTTTTTTATACATGTTTTTCTCTCTGCCGTTAGCCGGTTAATCCGCCTCGCAAACCATTTACTCCACGTGAATTATAGCCAACCGTTTGCCCTGATGGCAAATTTTGGCGAAAGAGTTATTCAACCAGGGCCCCTTTAACGTTGCTTTGAGCGTCGCCAAAAATTCAGCGCCCACATAAAATCAACAATAGGTTTGCGATCATTCAATTAATGTTCTTCAGTCGAGTCTCTTGTGGAACTGCTGGATGCCAGGGAAAATGCAAAAATAAGCGCTATGCCCACCCCTCTAACAAGGTAATTCGTGAAAAGCCCGCCGATGGCGAAAGCAATTAAACTCCCGCGGGCACCAAACGCTACATAATGCCCCCAATTCTCTTCATTGAAGTCATGCTGAGTCCCGACCATGCGGATGAAAGCCAGAAGGACCCAGAGGAAAGTCAGTAATCCCAAAAACCCGGTTTCTGTGATCCATACTGCGTAAAAGGCGTTCCCTCCATGTTCCATCAAATCTTTTGGAGCTTTCGCAGGGCTCATATTGTAAGCTCCGAATCGTTTGTCGGAATAATAGCTTCCTATTACTCTCTGGTAATTGCCCAGCCCGTGGCCGAAAAGAGACTGTTGCGAAAATGCCAGCAAGGCCGGTTGCCATTCGATATAACGTTGCTGCCACGGACTCCGACCGCCAGATGTCAAATCCGGGGTGCCCCCGGTTTTTGCCAGATCAGGATTGGCATCGTAAAGGGGAATGATCGTCCTAAAACGATCTTCGGTCCGTCGTAACATCACTGAATCTAACAAAATTTGTCCGGGTTTTTGCGGGGCCAGGGCAAAGATAAGTGGGAAAAATATCATCATTCCTGCCGAAGTAAGCAGGAAAGCAAATCGACTCCGGAAAAAAGATACGATGAGAACGCCGATCATCGCTGCCAGCCATAACCCCCCGTGCAAGAGCAATAGAGCTCCGATCAGAGAGAACAAGAAAGCCCCAATACGAACCTTTACCTCCTTTTCATACAGGAAGATGGCCCATAGAAGAGGGAGGATGATAGTGAGCCATGCTCCGAATACATTGCGATTGCTCCGGGTCCCGATCTGTCCGTGTGGTCCACTCCGTTTGCCCGGGAAGCCAAAGGTTGCATCCAGACGCGCCGCACTTATCAAAGCTCCCCGAGACCGGCCTCCAGGTGTGGGTGGACGCAAACGGCGATATTCCATCAGCCCCACTATCAATGCGATAGTGACGCCGGTGAAGAAGGCGACAATTATCCATTTGCGCCGACGAGGATTCTCCAGATGATCGCGGATAAGTAGAAAAGAAACGACAAAAAGCAAACATAACTGGACAAACTCTTTCAGACCTGCTCCGATAGCCAACGGGCCCGTCCCCGCCGGACGCGCGAATTTTAAGAAGGGCAAAAGGGAGATAAGAGCCGAAAGGATCAGCCCGAGCAGTGGGAGAGGATAGTTCTGTACCAGGGATTTGAGGCCATGACGGTACCATTTCAGAATGCCCCAACCCGCAAACGCCACTAAAACCAGAACGTGCGAGAGCGTAAGATGAACTGCGGGGATTTTACTGGCCAGTCCGGCCCCAAAACTCAGACCATTTGTGAGAGCTTCGGCCCACTGCCTGACAGTCATCTGGGTCGGATGAAGCACGAGAGCGACTACCAGCAGCGCGAAAATCGCAGTGTCAGCAAAAGCAACGAAGGTCTGCTCACCGGTGGGATTTTCTTCGGTCCCTTCCGAGCTGCGCGGGGAGCTCATAATTCTGTCAGTTTCTTTCCTTGCC
>JAGXLK010000342.1 GCA_018334735.1 Planctomycetota bacterium
GGGGAGAATACCACTCATGGAGACACTCGATGTGAGGACCGGGGCTCAGACCGAACTTCTCGACCTGACGGGCCGCATCTCCTCTCTCGCCGGAGATAGCGATATCGAGGAAGGCTTTTGCTGCGTGTACGTGCCTCACACAACCGCAGGGATCACAATCAACGAAAATGCCGATCCATCTGTAAAAAAAGATCTACTGAAAGAATTGAACAAAATAATCCCTTTAAGCGATAATTATGCCCACGCCGAAGGTAACAGCGCAGCGCATATCAAATCTTCCGTCATGGGCCAATCGGTGATCGTCCCGATTGAGGGAGGGAAACTGGCTCTTGGCACGTGGCAGGGCATTTTTTTCTGCGAATTTGATGGTCCGCGTTCCCGGCAAGTGCACGTCTTTTTTAAATAATTTCACGCATGGCAGAGACCATCAATAACGAAAACCAGAAAGAAAAGGGCAAGGGGCAGCCATTTGAGAGCCCTCCCTGGTCCATGGTTGAAGGCCTCATGCTTCTTATCCTCTTTGCCACCATCCATGCTTTTTTCGGCCGCGTCTTTCAGACATTCGAACCTCTCAAATCGGGCCGCATCCCTCTCGAACTCGCTGTCAGTAACACCGCCGTGCTGATCATCTGCTTCGTATTTCTATGGAGCCGAACTCGAAATTGGCAGACGCTTATCAAGAATATCGGCCTCCAGATTACCCCGGCCAGGGAACTGGCCCGCCGGAGTATAAAGCCTATTGGGATAGGCCTCGGAGCCTTAATACTGTGGGAAATTTTGCAGACAAATATTCTGCAAATTCTCGGTCGGCAGGCCAGGCCTCAGCTTGTGGTCCGCTGGTTGTTCATGGCCCTGCAAAACAAACAGCACACGCATATGGCGCTGTTCTGCTTCTCGGCCGTCGTTCTTGCGCCCATCGTTGAAGAGCTTATTTTTCGCGGTTTTCTGTACCTGCCGGCCCGGCGTCGCTACGGCACCTTTCGGGCGGCTGCACTGATTTCTCTCATATTCGCGGGAGTTCATGCCTACCCAGCCGGATTGGCCCACCTCTTCATCCTGGCCATGGTGCTTACGTGGGTCTTCGAAGCGAGTGGAAGCCTTGCGATGGCAATCTTTCTCCACATGCTTCACAACGGAGTAATGCTCGCAGCGTTTTTCCTTTATGCTTACTTCCACTAAAATAAGGCAACTCGCCGGTTGTGTGCCGCAAAATCCGTTTTTACCACCAGGAGAGATGATGGAAAGTTTTGATGAACAAATGAACCTTATACGGCGGGGTGCTGCCGACATCGTGCCGGAGGAAGAGCTCAAAGAAAAGATCCAGAACGCTTGCGACAGCAGCAAGCCTCTGCGGGTAAAACTCGGGCTTGACCCGACCGCACCCGATATCCACGTGGGCAACGCGGTACCTCTCCATAAGCTAAGGACATTCCAGGATTTGGGACACCACGCAGTCCTTATCATCGGCGACTATACAGCAACCGTGGGCGATCCCAGTCAGCAGAACGCGATGCGCCCGCAGCTGAGCCACGAAGAAGTGATGCAGCACGCCCGCACTTACCTCGATCAGGTCGGCAAAATCGTCGACCTGAAAGAAGCCGAGATTGTGCAAAACGGAGACTGGTTCTCAAAAATGAACCTCGGCGATGTTATCCAGCTGGCTGGAAACCTCACTGTCGCGCGCTGTTTAGAAAGAGACGATTTTCAGAAACGTCTCGAGGAAGGGCAGGCCGTCGGACTCCACGAATTGCTCTATCCCATGATGCAGGCATACGATTCAGTTATGGTTGAAGCTGACGTCGAATTGGGAGGAACGGATCAAATTTTCAACATTCTGCTGGGCCGTAACCTGCAACGGCAATTGGGGCAGCAACCGCAGGTGGCCGTCACCAATCCACTGCTGGAAGGGCTCGACGGAACCGAAAAGATGTCAAAAAGTAAAGGAAACTACATTGGCATTAACGAAAAACCTGCAAAAATCTACGGAAAGGCGATGAGCATACCGGATGAGCTGATGGAAAAGTATTTCATCCTCACCACGGATTTACCAATGGAACGAATCGAACAGCTGCTTTCTCCGGAGACGCATCCCCGCGATGCCAAAGCTGCGCTGGCAGCTGCCATCGTGCGGCGTTATTTCGACAAAGAAAGCGCCCGGGAAGCCGCCGAAGAGTTCGAAAGAGTCTTCCGGGAAAAAGAACTACCCAGCGACATGAAGGAAATTGAACTCTTACCTGAAGACCTGGAAGACGGCCGCCTGTGGCTGGTAAAACTCGTCCGGCTCGCAGGATGTGCTGACTCAAACAGTCAGGCCCGTCGGCTCATCGGGCAGGGGGGAGTGAGCCTGGGAAGCGACGCCGACTCGCTGGAGGTTATAAGCGACACAAATGCTGACGTTCCAGTGCATAATGGCGACATTCTAAAAATCGGGAAACGTCGTTTCGTCCGCCTGCGCATATGACGGCAACAGCTTATTTTTCGCCCTCCAGACGTGTCCCTTTTCCTTTCTCAGCATTCTTCTCCTGGGTCTCCTCAGCTGTTGCCGATGAAGTACGGTTCTTCTGGGGCGCCGGAGTGGTGTATGTCGAAGCGTGGATCTTGCGTGTCGTTTCAATCAGACGTCTCAAAGCGGGATTATCACTGCCCATTTTGAAAATCTGGTAGGCTCTCAAATCACGAGGAGCCATGTTTTCTTCCTTAACCACGTTAGTGAGCGTTTGCCCTGCTTTGTCAACCAGTATAAAGACATATACCACCTCACCGTTCTTTTTTTGGAGCCGCCGGATATCGTAGAGTGAAGCGGAATCGGGATCGAATTTGCCTTCAGCTTCCTTTTTAGGAGCATATTCTCGATCACTGTCGATACCTTTCCATGCCTCAACGGCGCCGGCAATGGCCTCAATGCTCCTCGGACGCACCCGTTCGAGTTGCTTCATCTTCCGACGGAGGCGTCGCATTTTCTCTTCGTTAGAAAGTTCTCCAAGTTCCCGTTTTGTCTTCGAGTAAATCTGTTTGAGATTGACGGCCATTTTTCGATCGTCAACGTCGACGAACGCTTTTGGATCAAGCTCAACCTCTACGGAGGTAATCTCAACTGGCTGCGGTATATTTCGAATCGCCGTAATAGGCAGACCACTCAGATCATGCAGAACCCCTAAAACGGCCAGAACACCAAAGATTATGAGGTGTACGGTGAGGGAAATCAGGAAAAATGCCATGTGGTTTTTAAAACGAATCTTTTGCGCCATACGCACCCCTGCCCCAACATTGAGTTTACAGGCCACGAGACATTATTATCTATCATAGGGGTAGTGAGATGCAGAATCAATACTCAAATATGCTCTGTGCTGCATACATCGTTTTTGAACAACTCAGTTCTCTCAATTCGGCACGGCCTTTTACTATTGCTGAAGCCGGGATGGAAAATAGCCCAGGTACTTTGCCCCGCACGCAACGATACGCTAAAATAACGGAAACTGTGGATTTTAGGTGCAAACAGGGCTTTACTGACCCGTATTGCTCGTAGCAGAATACGGGGTATTAAGCGGCCATCCGTGGGTACGGCACCGCTTATATATACTGTCTGAACTTCCGATATCGAAGGCTTCGTTTGCGCTAAAGAGGAGCTATTTCGCAACCACAAATGAAGGAGGGGTTCGCTTTGGCCTCAGAAAAATCGCAGACTTCCCCTGAAGTTCAACATAGCATGGAACGCTACCGGCGTGCCGGTTTCATCGCCCTGGGTGGCGCGGGCCTCTGCGCGCTGTTGACTCTCGTTTCAGCCGTCGAATTCTATGTATGGCCGGCCGGGGTAGAACTTATCCTGAGCGCAGGAGCAACCTGGTTGATTGCCGTAGCGTGGTATGCCCTGCGCCATTCGGATGAATTGAGTGATAAGACGATAAAGAAATTGGATCGGTCCGCTACGATCCGACTGGAAAAAATGGCCCGCGCTTCCGAACCAAGCGGCACCAACGATTATATGTATCTTAAAACCCGACTGGACGAAGAGCAGGCGAGGATCGACAGGCACGGAGGGGTCATGAGTCTGCTGTACCTTGAGCTACTTGATCTCGAAGATATCCGCGGGCAATATGGGGCAAAAGTGCAAGATACCATCCAAGAAGAAACCCATTCTTTGCTCGCCTCGCAACTGCGACAATATGACGCACTCGGCCATCTTGGGGGAAATGAATTTCTAGCAATGTTGCCTCAAACGAATCGGCGTGAAGCACGAACCGTAGCTGAATCTGTGGTCGAAGCCCTTTCGAGTTTCTCAATTCAAATTCCGGGTGGTAAAGTCCTCGATTCGTTCCAGATCGGCGTTGGCATAGCCGCTTATCCTCTCAATGGCGAGAC
>JAGXLK010000343.1 GCA_018334735.1 Planctomycetota bacterium
ATCGGCCGGCGCAGTTTGATACCCGGCGTCGCCGCAATGACGGAACAGAACTAATCGTGACCGACATGATGTATCAGGCGAATGGTTCGGGAAGCCACGCCCCGAGCAATACGCAGTGGTCCTCGGGAATCCCGTACTTCAATCCACACGTAGAATATTGTGCTCGGGCTGTTCCCGAAGGGACCGGTCACCAGTTGACAGCGGATAACGCGGTAAGATCAGTTCAGTTTTCAGAAACGACGATACTGCGGGGAGTCTGGGGCAATCGGGGTGGTCATCCGCTGGCAGTACACGAGAAAATCGGGCCGGATGCTTCGCTGACAGACGGGCCTTATTACGCTTATCGCGATTGATTTGTTTGGTGGCGGAACGTAACGCCTTGAATTTTGAGACAGAAAGCATATCGTTTCGCAATAGTCGCCAAACGGACAGGCGCGATGGCTGTTATTGCGCAGAGGAGCGGAGGTTCATTTTTGATATTTTTATTGATCGTGTAAAATAAGATTACCGTAAATTCTTTCCTGTTTTGGAAAGCATGAACGCGTGATATGAGAAGTTTGCGATCGGCACTGAAAAGTCGTGTGGAGCTGATTATTAAGGGCTTTACGCTTATAGAACTTCTCGTTGTAATTGCCATTATAGCTATTCTGGCGGCGATGCTGATGCCAGCGCTTGAACGAGCTCGTGATGCGGCACGGACAACGGCATGTGTGGGGAAAATGCGGCAATTTGGTCTGGCGTATCAGTTCTACGTCAACGATCACGACGGATATACAATTCCGAATATCGGATACGGAGGCCTTCCCTGGCGCGAGATTATTTACGGGTGGCTCTCGCCGTATGTGGATATAAAATGGCTTGATCCTGCTTCAAAGAGCAAGACGAACAACAAGGATTGGTGGCATTATGGCTATGGCGGAGGTGGGAATCCCAGCGTCCCGGGTTGCAATTGGCCGACGGTGACAAATGGTTGGGATAAGCCGTGGCGGCTTTCTGCTCTTCCACATCCGGCGACAACCTACATGTTTTTTTGCAAACTCCCTATCGGACCGGTTGATAACTGGATGAATGGCGGCGGTACGCATTACGTGGGATGCCTGTATCAGGCTTATCACAGGGCGTATTTGCCATATCCCCTGCACGGGCAGAAATCCACGACAAACTGTGTTCGGTTCGATACCAGCGTGCGGAACTACCGCTGGAAGGAAGTCGTTCCGCATTCTTTATTCGGATATCCCGTCCCTGCCGGTTTTGGGGGTCTCTACAATTCCAATCCTCGAGAGTACCTCTGGACGGGGCGTACGCCGGGTGCAAATCGGGGAGGATGGCTCAAGGAATAGGCTGTTCCCCGCAGAGAAATCGCATGAAATCCCCAAAAAGCGCATGAATTAGCAAAAACTTGACTGCTGAAAGGTCTGTTTTTATGTGCAGAGCGGAAAAAGCACGAACGGTTCTATTATTACCCGTGACGTTGATTGCACTGGCAACGACGCTGATCTGCCCGGTATCTCGTGCCGCTGAGCAGCAGGATTTGATGTCGCTGGATGAAGAAGTGAATGCCGTCCGGGAAATAGCGAGCATTACCATCAAGGGAGTGAGCAAACCTGACCGGGCGACGATTCGGAAAGCTGTTCGTTCGAAAGTTGGCGAACCACTCAATCAACAGACCCTCCAGCAAGACCGGGAACGAATCGAAAAGATGGAAGAGTTCGTGGTGGCATCAGTCGAAACGAAACCAGCACCCGTGCCGGGACAAAAAGTGAAAACAACTTTTTATGTTTATTACCAGAACGTTGATCTGGAACTGGCCGTGAACAATTCTGGGGGGGTGAGCGTAAAGCTGGGGCCCGACCAGTTGTTGGAGCCGGCTGAAAAGTACCCGAGAGTCGGTCTTTTCCGAGGAACATGGGAGGAAGATGAAAAACCGGATAAACCGTATGAGTGGGCGCGCGAAGGCGAGAAGACCTACGATGCCCATACGCACACTTTCAAAGCTAAACACGAATGGGGTGGCTACACTGTCGCTTACGTTCCGAAAGACGACCGGTTGGATCTCACCATCAAAGTGCGTAATGCGATGGATTCGCCCATCCACAACCTGAAAATATACCTGAGCCAGAACTTCAATTTTCCTTCTCGGCCGCGCGGATACTGGTGGAAACATAACCGCGTTATGACGCCGAACCCGGAAAAAGCACCGCCGGTGGTTTTTGGGGATTATGGCCAGGGTGCGGTGGCTGCCTGTCTCATTGGAGAGATCGATGATACCAGATTTGGGTTTCGAGATAAGCGACGTCTGGCGGTTGAAATTGAAAATTTACCGGCCGGAAAGACGCGAACTGTTCGGGGTTCGGTTCGTTTCGGTTTGGGCAGAGCAGCTCGGGGGGATCCGCATGCGTTGGTGGAAGATGTCTACCGAGAATTTCGGGCGGAGAATCCACGGCCCTTCGAGTGGTCCGACCGGCGTCCTATTGGCGCCCTGCACCCGTCATCATCCGCAAAAGGACTGTTCAAAGCGGGCAATCCGAAGAATCCTCGTGGATGGAAACTGGGTGGAGGGAAAGTTGACCTTTCGACGGAAAAAGGGCGGGATCGATTCAAAGAGCAGGCGCTTGCCTGGGCGCGTAATTGCGTGAAGGTGTGCAAAGGAATGAATGCGCAGGGCGTGATCGTGTGGTCTATTGAAGGACAGCAGTATCCGCATGCCATAAGTTATATCGGTTCACCAAACAAAATTGGGCGTTTTGCTCCGGAGATGGATGCTGTGGCCGATGAATTTTTCAAAATATTTTCTGACGCCGGACTTCGTACAGGAGTGTGCATCCGGCCTCAGAAACTCGCTATTCCCGATGAAGTGCCCAAAAGTGATAAAATTAAGCCGCGTCAGAAGCAACTTTGGGACGGCGATCGGATACCGGTCGAAGATATCATTGAAGTTCTGGATGGCAAGCTCACGTACGCTAAAGAGCGGTGGGGGTGCATGATTTTTTACGTGGATAGCAATGTTTCTTCGAAGTGGGCCAAAGATGAAAAAACAGGGAAATGGAAACCGGTGCGCTGGGAGGTCATGCCGGTCGATATTTTTGCGGAACTCCAAAAGCGACATCCCGAGTGCCTTATCGTCCCGGAACACGAATACTTTATGTATTGGGCGTATGCTGCACCGTTGAGCGGAACGCCGGTCAAGGTCCAGCAGGTCTGGCCTGACGCATTCGCTGTCAACCTGATGCAGCATTTCAAGCCCGATGATCCGAAAAGCGTCCGACAAAAAGGCAAACTCGTGGAGCGGGGCGACATCCTGCTGTTTCGCGGCTGGTATAATGATCCCCGGAACGACGTTATCCGGAAACTGTATGAACGCCATCATAAACCTGAATGGCACGATCCTGAAGTGCTGGACGCGAGGTGAGCAGGAGATTGCAGAGAGGCTGGCAACTTTGGTTGCTTTAGTAGGCCTTGCGTGGAGCATTCCCAACGTTCCAGCGAGCGTTTAGTGTTTTTAGCATCATATGTCTCTCTGAGTTTTGGGCGAGTCAGTAAGGAAAAAGCGCGCGTATGAGGCCTTTACCGCGGAAGTGTACCTGTCCTTGCAAATTGCCCCCCGAGCTTTGACATGCCAGTCTTGTGGGTCTATAATGAGATATTCGCCAGAAAAGTTTGCGTTTAAAGGCATGGATTTTGAACGTAGCGGGGGACGAAGGGTAACGTAGAATTACACAAGTTGAATCCTACCTTACAAGCGGCTGTCGGCAGTCGCATCTCGAAACAATGCAGATTTTGTAGTTCCTTTGTAAGCTGGAAACGGAGAGACTTGAGCTATCAGCAAAGGAGGACGGAGCTAAAAGATGATTGAAACGGTAAATTTGTCCAAGTCCTTCGGACCGATTAAAGCGGTTGATGGCGTCTCCTTTGAGGTTGAAAAGGGAGAGGTTCTGGGTTTCCTGGGTCCGAACGGAGCGGGGAAGACAACGACCATGAAGATATTGAGTTGTTTTTTCCCGCCCGATGGCGGGACGGCGGAAATTGAGGGTTATAGCATTCTTGATAATCCCGTCGAAGTGCGACAGCGTGTCGGTTATCTGGCGGAGAACGCACCGGCATACGATGAGATGACGGTGGCTGCTTTTTTGGCTTTTGTGTGCGATGCCCGAGGTTTAAAAGGGAAGCAGCGGCGCCAGAGGATTGCCAAAACCGCTCAATCATGTGCGATTGCCGATGTCATGCATCAACCGATTGGCACGTTGTCGAAAGGGTTTCGCCGTCGGGTTGGCCTGGCCCAGGCACTGGTTCACGATCCACCAGTTCTGCTGCTGGACGAACCGACCGACGGGCTTGACCCAAATCAGAAACACGATGTGC
>JAGXLK010000344.1:0-2367 GCA_018334735.1 Planctomycetota bacterium
GTGGAGCCCCGGTGGGTGTTGGGAGATCTGTCGACTGATAGTGCGCGTTCTGAACTCCCGCCTGCTTATGTGTCAAGTCACGGAACGCGACAGAAAACAACGAGTCCCTTTGGTCTCTTCCGTCGCTTCTCCCCGCAACCCATTGCCGGGGGGAGCCGCCGTTGGTCGTTCTGGTGTATGGCTGAATCCAGCATTCTGTTCCGAAGGAAAATTAGGGAATTTGCGCCCCGTCCGAGGGCAGAGTCAGCCGGGATTTTCCGGGAATGTCCGGCTCCCGGGCAGCGAAAAGACCGACAGCGCAAATTCCTTGCAGGGTACCGCAAATACGCGGGTGGTTGTAAATATGAATTGTAAGAGTAATTTTCAAAAAATCGGAACGTTTTAAGTACGCCTGCAGCGACTTATCTCCACTGGACAGGTCTGCTTCGCCGTCCGCGCCAGCCTCCCCCGCCTGCGGGTCGCTCGCTTTCGGGCCGAACGACCGGTATTCTTAGTGGTCTGGTTCGTAAATACGGTCACGTTTGCCGGAACGGATTTGGCGCGGGACAAGGAACGACGAGGAAGCGTATTAATAAATACGGTGACGAGGAGTGACACAGTATCCGGGGCAAATCCGCCCGGCCCGCAGGGAAACCCCTTGGACGCCCGATCTCTGCGTTGCAACGCCTCCCCATACTTCTCTTCCAGTATGCGTCGTTGTTGCGCCTTGAGCTCGAACGCCCAAGGGGCTTCAAACGCGACCGTATTTGCGAACCAGACCACTTAGACGGAGCCTGGTGCACAGGAAGCGTCCTGCTGTTTTTTTTGCGTTCGTCGGCTTTGGCCGGTAGCATGGTAACCGTTGCGGCGGTTGCATGAGGAATGCAGGAAATGTCTTGCCCGGTTCGCCAGCTGCGGACCAAACCCCGCCCCAAAAATCTCTCAAGGGAGAACGGCGATGATGGGTTTCTTGACGTTGCTGGTTTTACTAATTATTGCCGGAAGTGTCCTTGGCATTATCGCGTTCATCCTCGTGCTTTCGAATCAAAGCACGATCCGGAGCCTCGAAAGGCGCCTGAGCCAGCTCCAGAAAAAGCTCAACGTTTTGGTGTCCGGAGAAAAGATCCCGACCCCAGGAGAAAAATCGCCTGTCGAGCGGGAAACCGTGCGTGAGCAAGACTTTGAGACAGATGGGACGGCGGCCACGCAGGAGGAGAAGTCGGCGATGTCTGGAGAGCTCGGAGCCGAACCGGAGCTCACCCCGGGGGAACAAGAGCCCGAGACTACTGAGGAACTCCAAGGCAAACCAGTATCAGGCCCGATTGAAGAGGCTGAAGTTGCTGAGGAAGAGCCGCAGTGGGGCGAGCCGGAGCAGACCGAGGTTGAACCAGCCGAGACCACAGCAGGCGGCTGGGACAATATCGAGTGGGCGATCGGGAAACTCTGGGTCGCCAGAATTGGAGCATTTATCCTTTTCCTGGCTGCCGGTTTGTTCGTGAAATACGCGATCGATATGGGATGGCTCGGACCGGCAGAACGATGCGTTCTCGGGCTCATTGGTGGGGTTGCCATGCTGGTTGCCGGCCAGATATCGATTGGCAAAGAGATGCGGGGGCTCGGCCAGGCGCTGATGGGAGGCGCGCTGGCTGTGCTCTATGTCTCGCTTTTTGCTGCTTTCTCGCTTTATGATCTGATTCCACAACAGATGGCATTTCTATCTATGGTGGGCGTCACGGCCATTGGGATGGCACTTGCGATGAGGAACGATGCCATCACAATCGCCTTCCTTGCGCTCATCGGCGGTCTGCTGACTCCCGTTTTGTGTTCCACGGGCACGAACCAGCGGGACATCCTTTTCACCTACCTGACCGTGCTGAATCTCGGCATGCTCGGGGTTATTCTGCTGAAAAAATGGCGCGGGTTGGACCTTGTTGCTCTGGCGGGCACCTGGTTGTTATTTGCGGGATGGTATGTTGAATTCTATTCCGAAAACGCCCTGACAGGAACTCTCGCGTGGCTTTTGGGCTTCTTCGTTTTGTTTCTCATCTTACCTTTGGTCTGCCACCTGCGGGGACGGAACCCGCTGCCTATGGATCGGTTTATTGCTCAGACCGTGATACCTTTTGTGGTTACAGGCTATTTGCTGGCAATGCTTTACGAAAGCTACCAGCATACTCTCGCACTCGTATTTTTTGCCCTGGGTGCCGTCTACACCCTTGGAACTATCGGCTGGAACTGGTGGGTGTCGGAGGACCGCAAAACCCGGTTGCTTTTTGTAATTCTTGCCGTGGGTTTTGTGACGTGGGGTGTGCTGCTTGAATTTGGATATTACAAAATACCCGTCCTGTGGTCGATAGAAGCGATGGTTCTACTGTACCTCGGTCTCCG
>JAGXLK010000344.1:2890-4342 GCA_018334735.1 Planctomycetota bacterium
CCCGTGGCGCTCCTGTTCAGCTACGGTTTCTGGCGTTCTTCAACGCATGAAGATGTTGTGGAGTCCGGTGCCGCTGTCTTTCATTGGTGCGGATGGCTCTATCTGATTGTGATTTTAAGCGCCGAACCCGCCGCGTATTGCTGGGAGACGATTTCGAATCTTTCCCGCGCACAATGGATGGCAAGAATGTCGGTATCCGTTGTCTGGGCTATCTCTGCGACCGTTACTCTTGTGGTCGGTTTCTGGAGAAGGTGGCGGACGGTGCGACTGGGGGCCCTGGGACTCTTCGGCGCGACGGCCATCAAACTGGTCGCCATGGACCTCTCAGGAATCGAGCAGATCTACCGGATCATATCGTTCGTGGTGCTGGGAGTTCTGATGGTCCTGGCATCCTACCTCTACCACCGAGCCGAGAAACTTCTCACCGAGATTAATAATGACTCTGAGCGAAGTTCTGAGTGATGTTGGTCTGCGTCCTGACGTAACGGATATTCCCTCCAGCGCATACGAAGCTGCTAAAAAATTGCTGCTGGACGCTACTGGATGTGCGATCGCCGGGCAGCAGGAGCCCGGGGTGCGGCAAGCTGTCGAACAAGCGGAAGCCTGGGGCGGGAAAGAGGAAGCCACCATTATAGGGCGCGGCACCAAAGTTCCCGCCCCGAACGCCGTCTTCGCAAACGCAGCTATGACTCATGCGCTCGACTACGACGATGTCTACATTCCCGGCACGCTCCATATCACCTCCATCATCGTTCCCATCATGCTCGCCGCGCAGGAAATGTCGGAAACGTCCGGTAAGAAGGCTCTTGCGGCCATGATCATGGGCATTGAAGTGGCCGGGCGGCTTTCGATGGCCGAACGGGGACGCCGGCGGGGGATGGGATTTCTTCCGACGTCCCTCGCGGGAAGTTTTGGGGCCGTCCTCACGGTGGCCCGGCTTCTGCGTCTCGACCGCCGGGAATGCGTCAATGCGATGGGGATCAACTACGCGCAGGTCTCGGGCAACCGGCAGGCATTGCTCGATTCGACTCTCACGAAACGCATGCAGCCCGGGTTTGCCGCGCGGTCGGCCCTCTGGTCCACAACCATGGCCGCGCGGGGGGTGACGGGGCCCGAACGGGCTCTGGACGGGGAGGCCGGGTATTTCAGTGTTTACATGAATGGCGATGCGCCGGAGGCGGAAGAACTGACAAAAGAACGCGAATGGTTGCAGGTCGAGAGGGTGGCCATCAAGCGCTGGCCGAGTTGCGGGGCCTGCCATCACGCCCAGGCTGCAGCCGAAAAGCTTCGCGAAGAGGAAGACCTGCGACCCGAACAGATCGCCGGGGTTGAACTGTTCGGGTGCGGACCCGGCGGGCTGGTGGGCAATCCGTTTCGGATTGGCGAAAACCCGCAGGTCGATGCCCAGTTCAGTGTTGCGTGGGGCGTGGCCCATACCTTACTCCGCGGCCC
>JAGXLK010000345.1 GCA_018334735.1 Planctomycetota bacterium
GCACGGCGTTTATCTGCCTCATCCCAAAAGGCGGGAAAGGATGCGGAGCGAAATAACCGAGAACGGTCCTGCGCCAAAAGTGAATTCGGTGGTCGCCTGCGTGGGATGTCTGGCGATGTTACTGGTTTTTTGCGGGACGGCTCTCTCCAAAGAAGGGCAGCGGCAGCTGATCTGCAACTTTGAGCCGATGGCGGAGGTGTTCGGTCTCTGGGAGATGAGAATTAGTTTTCCAGAAGGCTTGGACTGCTTTCGTTCTTTGCCGGAGACACAGATCCACGATGCCTATGATGCCGATCGAGACGGCGTATTTCTCCGGATGACGGCGGAGTTTTCTCAGCCTGACAGGCCGCCGGTTGTGGTCCCGGCTTTTGCGATGAAAGCCGGCCCGCAGAAACCGTGGAAATGGTTGGTTCGCTGGAGCCCGCGGCGTCCGGGCGAGTGGTCGGTCAAAGTCCAGTTCCACGGCCGAACTGAGCGGGGCGATGAAATTGTAAGGTTTGAACAGGCGCTGCCGAACGCGGTCAGGGCAACCGAAACCGAGGGAGTTGCAGGGCCGCTTGTATCGCCGAGCAAGAAGCATCCTCCCGGATATCTGCGCATGCTTCGTGCCGATGGCACCTCGGAGGCCACGTGGCTTTTCGGGGCATGTCGTGCATGGGTGGTGAAATCTCAAGACCCCAACAATGACTGGTCTCCCCATGAGTGGCTGGACAGGGAGAAGGAACTGTTTGCCCCGATGCGCGACGGAGGTTTCAACCTGCTCAATCAGTGGATGGCCCCCTGGGAGTACCTCATAATTCACCATGACCGGGCCGAACACTGGCGTCAGCGCGACGGCCGGTGGAAGCGAACCCCGCTGCCGGAGGACGAGAAATGGACGTCCTACCAGTATTACGATCAGGGGAGATGTCTCGCGTTCGATCGACTGGTGAAATCGGCAGAGGGTGACGCCGACAAAAAGACTATCTACCTGCTTCTCTCACCTCTTCCGCATCAATGTCTGCAGGTGAAAGAGCATCCCTGGGGGAGTCAGGAGAGCGGCTGGAGTCCTGAGAACGATGCGGGCAGGCAAGCCCTGAGTCGCTTGAACGGTTTGAGTGGATTCAAGAAAAACATGTCGATCTGGGAATTTTTCGAAGCGAATCCGAAGCGGCCTTTGACTGACTGGCGGTCACGCCTTTTCGATCATCAGGCGAATTTCTTCCGGTATGTGATTGCCCGATGGGGTTACTCCCGGGCGGTGGGCGTCTGGGTGCTTGTGGATGAGCTGGACGCGGTGGGGGATACGGTCGGTGTGATGTCCAAAAAAAAGGGCTGGTGGGCCCATCCGCAGTGTCGCACCTGGCTTGCGAATATTGTGAGACTATTTCGTGGTGAGCTGACCCGCACGGATGGATTGCGCTACAGGGGAGATCCCTTTGACCATCCGCTTCACGCGGCGACCACGAGTTTCGGCGGCCAGGCAGGCAAAAGGAGCAATCTCGAATGGCAGGGAGGGCCGAAGGATGCCCGCCCCGATTTGTTTGGCTGGCACTGGTATCCATACTGGGCCGGCTTTCCGAAATGGAATGAGATATGGCAATACACCATCAGAGGTGTGGCTCGTTACAGCAAAGCTCCCATCGGCGACACGGCGCGGTTGATCAGCGAGTTCGGCGCACCCGATCGCCGGGTCCCGCGAGATACGCCATCCAGATTGTACCCCGGGTTGTTCCATTTCGCGGCATGGTCGGCGATATTTTCCGGACAGGCCGGCATTCCGATGGACTGGGATGACGGGAAGGAGTTCGGCGAGCTCTGTCCCCGGGACCGGGAGGGTATATTTGATAAGGAACATTATCCGATCGATCACGTCGCCCAACTGAAGGCGCTTCGTCGTTTTCTTTCGGGTCTGTCGCCCGATGATATTGTTCCCGGCTCTGGTGATGACGCCAGGCTTCGCTGCAAAGCTGAGGCAAACGTCGACGTTTACGCTCTATTTTTGCGGCACAAGCGTTTAAAGGTCATTGGGTGGTTATTTTCGCCCGGGGGGAATGGGCGTTTTCAGGTTCAAGGTCTTCAGCAGGGCAAGTATGTTGTTACCTGGTATGATCCGTGGGACGGCAGGCCGGTGGCAGATCAAGGGAAGATGACTGTTTCCACGGACGGGCGGGGCTGTCTGACCGTGAATCCACAGCCGATCCTACAGAAAATCAGCCAGAAGGCGCCTCATTTCGCCGATGAATCACGCCTTCCCAGAGGGCATGATGTGGCGTTCAAGATACGGTTTGTTGAGGGCGGGTGACCAGCTAAGAAGGGCGATCCGTGCCAGGAACGGCACTTTGCAGGGCTCGGGGTAAAGGGCAACTCCGGATTCCAGCCGTTGCAGGAGGACCGTTTTTTCGAGAGGGTGGTTGACAAAAAAGATGAGAAAAAGGTTGACAATAAGTTGACAAAGAGCTTGATTTTTCAGCGCGGGCGGTTTACAATAAAAATGAGTATTTGGTTGACAATAAGTTGACAAATATGCAGGCACCATTGTGAATACGCGAGAAACTATACTGGATTTGATACGAGAAAAAGGCCCTCTTTCAGGTGCCGATTTGGCCGATTTGCTGGGGATTACCCGGCAGGCCGTCAACAAGCACGTGCGAGAGCTTCGCCAACAGGAGAAGGTTGTTAAAGATGGGGTGACAAAGGGCGCTGTTTACCGTATCGCAGACAGCACGCCCCCTGCGGTAACAAAAGAGAAGCAGTATAAGCTTTCTGGCCTTCAGGAAGATGAAGTTTTTGAGGAATTTGAACTCATCATGAACCTCGAGAAAAGCCTCTCCGCAGAGGCCCTGCAGGTGGTGCGGTACGCGTTTACTGAGATGCTGAATAACGCGATCGAGCACGCGGAGAGTGAATTTTGTGATGTCGAAATGGGGTTGGGTCCTGTCGAGCTTCATTTTCGTATACGGGATCGTGGCATTGGTCTTTTCCGTTCCGTCCAGGAGAAATTCCGGCTCCGCGACGAGACGGATGCTCTGCGAGAACTGATGAAGGGCAAAGCGACAACAAAGCCGGAAGGCCACACGGGAGAAGGGATTTTTTTTACTTCTAAAGTCGGAGAAAAGGTTCAGTTCCGTTCGCACAAAATACAGATGACATTCAACAACCGCAAAGACGATATTTTTGTTGAATCAAAAGATTTCATCGAAGGTACCGAGGTAACGTTCCACATCGCAAAGCGGTCAAGGAGGGAGCTGGCCGAGGTGTTTGACAAATATGCGCCTGAGGAGTTTGATTATTCGTTCGACAGAACGGAGATCAAGGTCAAATTGTACAAAAAGGAATACATGTCTCGATCAGAAGCTCGAAGACTTCTCAATCGTGTCGCTGATTTCCGGGAAGTCATCCTTGATTTTGAGGAAGTTGACAGAATCGGGCAGGGCTTTGCCGACGAAATATTCCGGGTGTTTTGTAACCGGCATCCAGACGTGAGGATTGAGTATATCGACATTGCCCCTGAGCTGGAGGTTATGATCAAACACGTGCAGGAGGATGCGGACGAGCCGTAGCGTGGTTTTGTTACAGGATCTGGCTCATGAGAATCCGACGGACCGCCGAAAGAAATTGCCGGTTCATCGTTGCCCCTTCGCGATTCGATAGTGTCCGGTCAGGGTGAAATCGAAGAGCCGATTTTCTTCCTTCGTGCCGCTCCCTATGTTGTGAATGACGAGAGGCACGCCGTCGGGAGCCCTCCTGTCGCTTAGTCGGGCAATTTGGGGCCTGCATAAAAGAGCCGACGTGCCGCCGTCATACCACAATTCTGGTATTTGTGATAAGCAATGGCCGCCTGTTCTTTGATTTTCGGGTAGTTTGCGCCTGAGCTCCACGAGCGTACTGCGGCATCGAGAGTGTATGCTTCGGGGGCCATGAATCCGGTGGTCAGGAGCACGGGAGTGGATCCCCCGGACACGAGACGCGAGCGAAAATAGGGTTTGCTCTTGCAGGCGAGAACAATCGCTTCTCTTCCGCCACCTTCACGCGGAGGGTTCGATTTTTCTACTGCAAAATCCATGAGTCCATTATGACCGACATAGACCACGAGATCGGCCGCTCCCTGGAACCCCAAAATATGTTGGCCTGCCTTCAAGGTTAGAGGATTATGGCCGGCAGCCGCTGCGAGAAAATCTTCGACTGCTTGCTTGATCTTTTTCCCCCGGTAAGCATCGGCAACGAGATAGACGTTCTGCCTTCTGTATTTGAAGAGAAAGCGTTCCAGAATATTTTCCCCGGGATTTGTTCGTTTTGCCAGAATTTTCCAGGAATTGCTCTTTTTCAGGAACGTCTTGATTCCGCACTTTGCACCCC
>JAGXLK010000346.1 GCA_018334735.1 Planctomycetota bacterium
GGGGGCCCGTTCAACGTGTTCGGAGCCAATATCGGTGGCGATAATCACAGCATCAACATCACCGATGACATCCGTCGGGTCTTGCACAACGTTCGGTATACGGCAGCATTTTGCCACGTGCTCGGCCGTAAATCCGCCGTCGCCCGTACAACAGACGTGAGTCACTTTCGCATTCGGAATGGTCAGAGTTTCTTTCGGTTCTTTTTCAAGGTAATCGGGGATCGTTGCAAAGGGACATTCCTCGATCATGGATTCCCGCTCATAGCCATTGAACATAGCACTCCAGGAATACGGATGTCCGTTGCCCGGCGTGCATCCGAGCATCGCCAGGCGGATTTCAGCGCGGCCGACAAGCGGCTGAGTGTGGTCATTCATTGTCGCTTTCCTCTGATTTTTATCTATTCAACGGCCATATCTTTCCAGCGTTTGTAGCGTGTCTGTAGCAGACTGTGTCGTCCCCCTTCAGGATTAAAACTTTTCCCATCTACCTGAGAAACCTTCTCAGCTTTTGCCATCATAGCGCTGCCCAGAAGACTGTCACCTTCCCCCCGCACCACTCGATTCCCCAGGACATCAGCTGTAAGTTGAAGCCAGAGGTCGCTCTGGCTTCCCCCACCGATGGCTTTGAAGCGAGTGTTTCTGGCACAGCGCATCTCTTCGAACAGAAGTTGTTTCAAGCTGAACGAAATTCCTTCCAGCACGGCGTAAGCATTTTCCTCCGGTTTCTCAAACCTCCCCTGCCATGCATCGGCTGTTCGCATTCGATTGGGGAAGAAGAAACCGGATTTTTCATCGACCCGCGGAATTGTTTTGCGAGCAGCGCGGTCGAATTCTTTGATATTCTGGTCCGGCATAATCTCCTCGCGTGCCCAATCCAGTGCCAGGCATCCTTCGTCGTGCGTCGCGAGTTCATAATATCCTCCCCCCGGATACGGTCCCCAGCAGCATTCTTCGCTGTACGGTCCTGGTTCCTCGCCCGCATATCGGTATGCCACAAGTGCTGTCCCAAGGGTTACCACGACCGTGTCGGCCGTGCATCCGTTTCCCCACGCCCCGGCCGTTTGATCGTTTCCGGCGAACACAATTTCCCGGCCGTCGGGCATCGCAAGCCCTTGCCCCGTATCCACCAGTTCTTCGAGCATATTTCTTTCGACGCCGCAGATATTTTTTGCATCTTTCCGCCACCCACCTTCCCTCAACGAATACAGCCCAGCCATTGCCGCGATGTTGCGGTCAATGGTGTGAGTGCTTTCCGCGAACGAACGGGCGACAAACGATGGTAGCGTTAGAATACGGTTCGCGGGATTTAGAACGTCAGGTTTGTGTTTCTTGCACCACAACAACTTTGTCAGTGTGAGCTGCGGAATAGGATTCGGGAAACTGCAATGCGTATGGAAATCCTGTCCGATTCGTTCAACGAGTTCTTCGGATTCCGCCTTCGCTCGCGTATCAATCCAGCTTATCAGAGGTATAGGCGTTTTGCCGGCAGGATCGACAATCGTAAACGTCTGCGCCTGACTCGTGATAGCAATTTTCCCGGCTTTATCTGCGTGGATTCCCGTCGTCTCGGATAGACCGCCAACCAAATCCTCCGTTACTTTTCGCACAGCAATTGGATCCATCTCACAAAACGTCCCATCGTTCCGGATATACGGGACTTTCAGCGAATATTCGCCCATGCGATCCAGGTCTCTCGAAAAAAGGGCTGCTTTGAATGAAGTCGAACCGCAATCGATGGCGAGAATCAACGGTTCATCGACCTGTCTGTTTCGAGTGTTTGCCATGTGTGTCGGTTCAGTACCCTTTTTCCCAGTGAGGCTCGATGTCAGCGGCAACTTTTTCGGACACCCACACGTCTGTTCTGAGTGTCTGGAGAATCGATTCCGGTATTTTAGGAGTTACGGGCCCATGCAAAGCCAGGCGACTTGCCATTCGCTGCCAGGACGCGAATGACCCGTCAACCGTAATGGCATGAAGCGAAATGCGATGTTTGGCTTCGATCACCTGAGCCGGGCCGATGGTAGCCGCCTTCGGTGGCACAGCGCACAAATCGCCGCTCATTCCGAAACTCCCGTGAAGTGAGTTCTGAGCAATGGTAAACGGGCTGAGCGTACAGATGCGTGGTCCCATCTGCTTCCACTCTTCCAGAGGGGCGTCGAACTCCGGCGCGTCAGGTTCAATAAATGCCAGATGTCCCGTCCATCCCGGCCCGCTGTAACAACAATCGGCTCCCCCCACATCTGAGATCATCTGACCGTAGTCATCGATATTATTGTTGGTCGGTCCCTGAATCTGGTCTTCCGGAGGTCGTATTTCCGGATCCAGTTCGGCGTAGAAATATTTTTTCATCGAGTACATGAAACTGTGGGGCCAGGTTTCCGGGGCAATATCGCCGTCTTGGTTCGCGTATTCGTCCATGTTGAACGTGTACAGATCCTGGCAATCGATTTTGAACCGGTTCAGCATGTGGGCCAGACGACGGTAATTTGGCCACGGTTGAGGTGTGATCAGCACACACTTCTCGCCATTTTCCGACGCGGTTTTTATCCGTTCGAACATATCCATCATCCATCGGAACTCAATTTCAGCCCCGGACATGACGGATATCTTGAAATCGGGATTTGGGTGATCCGAAATCTCCGACGATTTTATTTTTCGAACGCGCCTCACAACCGCGAGATCCCGGAACGGCACACATTCAGCCGGCTCGAAAGTGAAATCTGTCATTTCCAATACTCTCCTTTTTATACGCTTCTCAAGATCGTACCCGCCGCCAACCGACAATCAAATATCATCGGAAATTATTTATCCGAACAGAAACCGGATCGTATTTTCATAAGCGATCTTTCGTCTCAAGTCCTCTGGAAGCTTGCGAAACTCCCGTATTTCGGTCCACGGGGCGCAAGGCAGACTCATCTCGATTTCTTTGCCTTTATCGTTGAAGAAGCGGCTGATGAAATAATAGGCGGGGGTATCGGTACCCCACATCATCGTATCCGGATATGCTTCTGCAATTTGCTGCATAGCAACGGCATGCTCGCGATAATCCGTCGGGAACCGTTCTTCTTCCACGGCAACAGCCGGATGATTCTGTTCGGCCAGTTTACAATGGATGTGGAAAGCCGAAAAATCCACGTAGCAATTCTCCAGCCCCGCCGCCGTCTCGAGCGCACTTCGATCAAACCGGCACGTATGAGCGACACTAAAACGCACTTCGGGATGTGACTTCACCACATCAAGAATTTCAAACACATTTGCCCACGGATCTCCGGGCATAACGGCGCTGTGGATCGTCATCGGCAGATTCCGTTCCGCTGCCAGATCCAACAGACAACTCCCTTCGTTGTTCAGCTCGCTGATATGTGATTGCAGGTAACTCGTCGCCGTTTTCAGACCAAAAAGCGGATACTCCTGACACAAATCGTTCAGCAAAGAGACCTGAGCTTCGGTTTGCCGTCCGGGATCAAAAAAAAGAAATGGCAAAACACGACCAGCAAATTGCGGGAACGCGTCATAAATCTCACGGCACAATCTCCGGTTTTCAACTTCATACGGGAAAGAACTCGGGTTTTCGGGATCGTGTTCGAACTCACCGTTCGCAAATGAGTGGAGTTGGAAATAAGACGTGTAAATAAACGGGAAACAAACCGCATAATCGATGTTCTGCGCATCCATCCGAAAGACCAGATCTTCGGCCGAAAGCGCGTACGGAAAATCTCCGTTGAGAAACGATACCGGGTCGATGCCCACGTGCGTGTGAACGTCGATCAGGCCCTCTTGAGCGCAAACATCTTGCATAATTTCGTTTTTTGTCACACCGTATCCCCTTCGCCACAGGCATCTTCCAGTAAATCCAGTGCTTTTTCGACCATCCTCGCTCCTGCTTTCGGCTTGAACAGGCTCAGGTCGGCCTCATATCCGCTTGCGCCGGGTGTCGTAATATACCCCTGAAGTTCACCATTGGCCAGACTGGCAACAAAAACGCGGGATGGAGCTTCACTTTTCACCTCGAGCGCGTATTCAACGAAACATTCTCCCGGGAACCCGACAACTGCTGTATCTCCCATTCGAAAGACCTGCACTTCGGCCCGGCCATACACCTCCTGAATTTTTCTCAGTTCTCCGGATTCCTGTGCCCGGGCCATAGTCAGCCGTTCCTCGGCGCCGAAGACCTCGCACTCCGCCGTCCTGACCTTACCACGTTCAGCGTCTTCCCGTTTGAGTCGCTCGAACTTTGCGCGCACATCTTTCAGGTGTTTCTCTGCATCGGCTACCGATGGAAATTTTTTGGGCGGCAAGTGAGCCTCTCCGACCGCACTCTCCAGGGCCA
>JAGXLK010000347.1 GCA_018334735.1 Planctomycetota bacterium
CACAATAAATCCTCCGGGGATTTTGCATTCCCTCAGCAACTCAGCAGCTTCATCGATTCCCGCAGGCAGATTGGTGCCGGCGCTGCTGAGCCAGGATGGATTGATTTTGTTCATGAGTTTATTGAATGCGGATCGATCCGTTGTGGGCGGGCAGACCACGACCGGTCGACTTCCCGCGGCGACGCATCCTAAAGCATCGGCCTGCATTGTGGCGCCGGCTTTTTCAATCCATTGTTTGGCAGCCAGCAATCGATACCCCGGAACATCATCGCATGACATGCTGGCAGAGACGTCAAGAACGAAGACAACGTGCGCGCCTTCAGTGGTCTGATCTTTCGTCTGCAGGAAAGGATTGGCTGCGGCGATTATGAGGGAGACCAGCGCAAGAACCCGTAAAATCCCCCGTGTTCGATTCACACGTGCATTATCGTCAAGAGACCCGCTGCAGCTTTCAGATGTTTTCCTTACCAGCGCAGCACTTCTTTGCCACAATATTCCCAGAAATACAACGAATGGAATTCCGATCAGTAAGATAAGAGGATGGCAAATTATCATGGTGCCCTGATTCCCGACCTATATGTTCGGACAAGTTCAACCTGACCCGTCCACGATCTGCGTTCCCACACCTTCGTCCGTAAAGATTTCCAGGAGCAGAGAATGATTAAGGTTTGCGTCGATGATGTGAGCTTTACTGACGCCTCCTTCTATGGCTCGCAGGCACGCCCGGACTTTTGGTCTCATCCCTCCCTGGATGATACCGTCGCGGACCAGATTATCGACCTTCGTTTTATTGACCGTTGAGAGAAACGTGTTTCTATTCCCCGGTTCTCCCATTATTCCGTGCACATCGCTGAGGAAAACGATTTTTTCGGCATTCATTCCGCATGCCAGTGCCGCCGCTGCGCTATCCGCGTTCACATTATAGAGTTGCCCCGTAGCGTCCTGTCCGATCGGCGGGAGGATGACAATATCTCCCTCTTGTTCCATGGCTCGTATCCGCTCGGTATCGATTTTTTGAATTTCTCCCACAAAACCAACATCGACCTCTCCGTGTTGGCCATCTTTACCGTCTACCGTCAGGAGCTTTTTTTCTGCCCGCAGTACACTCTGGTTCTCACGGAATCCCCGAATCGGCTCTGCTCCGAGAGATCGTATACGCCGGGCAACCTGTGCGTTGATCTCTTCGTCCAGGATGCGGACGGCGATATCAAGCGTGTCCTGGTCAGTCACTCGATGCCCCGTGACGAATTGGGCCTCCAGACCGGCTTCTTCCATGGCCCGGGAAATATGTTTGCCACCGCCGTGAACTATAATCGGCTTGATTCCAACGGTGGCCAAAAAAACAATGTCCTGCAGAACCTCATCCATGACCTTCTCTTCGGCCATAGCGCTTCCACCGAACTTAACGACGATATCACGGCCCTTGAAGCCTTGTATGTAAGGGAGTGCTTCAATGAGCACCGCCGCTTTTTCCATTGCTTCTTCCACAATTTCCTCCATGCCGCTAAGGAACATAAAACTATCAGATTGTATCAGCTTGATGGCATTAATGCAGGTTGATTGCCCGGCAAACTGGACAACTCGTTCGGTCTCCCTTAGAGTAGGGATGGAAACTGAGGAGGCGGGAATGGATTCAACATCTCTAAGACGACGTCTTGAACTTGAACAACTTATGGGCGTGGAGGTTTTAATGAAACCACATGCGCAGGATGAACCTGCGGAAGAAAATTCCGTTAAGCAGCAACTTGCAGAAATTGAAAAGGACGTCCAGCAATGCACAAAATGCCCGCTCCATAAAACGCGCACACAGGGCGTTTTTGCACGCGGACGATGTGATGCGGATTTGATGTTTATCGGGGAAGCGCCCGGAGCTGATGAAGACCGCCTGGGGGAACCCTTCGTCGGGCGCGCCGGGAAACTTCTTGATAAAATGATCGAAGCAATGGGTCTCGGCCGGAACGACATCTATATCACCAATATTCTGAAAAGCCGTCCGCCAAAAAACCGCGATCCACGAGCCGACGAAACTGAAGCCTGCTGGCCTTATCTTGAACGGCAGATTGAACTGGTTGACCCGGACATAATCGTGACGCTGGGTCTGCCCGCGTCGAACACTTTGCTGGACAACAAAACATCCATGTCAAAAATGCGGGGCAATTGGTTCTTCTACAGCGCAATACCTGTTTTACCTACATATCACCCCGCCTACCTTCTGCGTTCCCCCAGTCAGAAAAAGAAAGTCTGGCTTGACCTCAGAACGGTGACTTTTGCCCTGACAGGGGAAAAACCTCCTCCGTCCCCGGGATTGGTCTGATTCCCGATTTTCTCTCCGGCTCGTATGATACCCGTGCTGAGTGGCCGCTATTTTCGGCGGGAACTCCCTGTCCTTCACTGTTCCCGTATGAGCGACCGCCGGTCTATTTCACTGTTTTCAAGTAACGGTTTGATGTCCGCAAGAAAACGCCGCGCATCTCTGGCATAGCCTGCCGTCGGTTTCAGATCAGGTAATTCCTTTTGCCAGTATCGGTTGAAGACAATCATATAGAGTTCGCGGACGTATTTTGCCGTCATTGAAGCCAGGGCAACGGGCAAAGCTCGCTGGTCACCGTTTTTCTTGAATGCCACGTGCATTTGGTCCTGATTATGGCTGATTTCATAGCTGGAGCCCGCTGGGCCTTCCTGCACAACGTCAATCTGACATTCCGGGAACGCATCGCAGAGCAACTTTCTATAGTGCATTCGCCCTCCATGTCGATCGACCAGCACAAAAACGCTTTCCTTATTGGCAAAGCGCCACAACCGCTGCAGAAGCAGGCCGCACTTTTGCCAGAGGAGGTTCGCTTTGTTGCGAGTATGACTCACAATCTTATTGTATTCGCTGGGGAGCACAGTAATCGCCCGTATTCCCAGGAAGGCAAGTGATTCCTTTTGGAGTGAGATTTTCAGAGGAGCCGCTTTGCTATCTATTGAGGAAATATTGGTCTGCCGGGGCAATATAAGCTTTTCTATACCTTCCCACCACGGACTTCGGTCGGTTGGAGAGACAGAGGGATGGAAGATTGCTGAGAACAACTCTCCACAATTAGAAAAGTTCGGATGTCGTAGCGACAGGAAACCAAGCACGCCTTCTTCCAGTGCCCGGAGCCCCTTACGCCGCGAGTAGACAACTTTACTGTCATTGACGATCAATCGGCCGTCGGCGTGTGTGAAATTGCGAGAGATGGCAACCGAAAGTTTGTCCCATAATGCCCCCTCTCTCGGCACCTCACCGGTTCTGAATGCTGCACCTGCCACAACAAGCGGACCGAGAAGCGGTCCGTATCCAGCTTCATCAATTCCCGCCCAAATAGCCACTGGCAATGTCCGTCAAAGGGTCATATCTGATAATATCCAAAACTCTGATTCTCTTCAGACCGGTCCAGTGATTTCTTCTGCCATAACGGCAACAGGCATTAAAAAGCCGTCCCGGTCTATGCGGCCGGGACGGCTTACTCACAACGCTGTCAGCGATTATTCTTCTTCGCTGTCACCGTCTTGCTCTTCTTCCTCTGCATCCTTATCCTTTTCGTCTTTATCCCCTTCCGACTCTTCTTTTTCGTCTTCATCATCGTCGCCGGTTCCCATCAGGAAGTTAAGGTCTTCCTCCGTACCCATTTTGGCCCGATCTTCTTTCGGTTTTTCAGCTCTTTCAGCCGCCCGGCGTTTTCGCTCTTCCTCACGCAGTTTTCGTTCAGCTTCTTCTTTTTCTTTTAATTTCGCAAGACGTTCTTGCCTCTTTTTTTCGGCCGCTTTTCGTTCTTTTATAATCTGTTCTTTAACGGCTTGTTTGATATCTGGCAGGATTTCCCTCGGCGATTTGCCTTTGTCGCGTCGTGTAAAATATTCTTTTATCAGTTTCATATCGAACCGCGCCAATTTAAAAATTGCCAGACACTCTTTAGCGGAGTACTTTTGGATTTTCGGATTTTTCTGACGTTCCGGCAACTTGATTTCGCCTTTTGTCCCGCCCACACGGTATGCAAAGTAATACCATCGGGTAATTTTGTTCGTTCGGGGGAATTCTTCGAAAACTTCCTTTATCTCCCCCAGATCGAAATGGTATTTGAATTTCCACTCCCAGAACTCTTTGACCATTGAAGGTTCGCCGCCGCAGACGCCGAAACTGTCCGCGATCAACTTGTCGGGAACTTTTTTCTTTTTCAGTCGGAAATATTGTTCCACAAGGCCACGTCTCCCCTTGGCCATATCAAGGGCTTTTTTCATATCTGAACGCGACCAGTGTTTCTTCTTTTTCTTCCAGAGCTCATTGATTTCTTTTTTGCTC
>JAGXLK010000348.1 GCA_018334735.1 Planctomycetota bacterium
GCCCGCAGGTGGATTATGGATTGTTCTTGACTCTTCTTTGTTTTCCCTGTGAGGCCGTTTTCCGCAACCAGCATCAGAACTACTGCGGTCCAGAGAACGGCGAGCGTACGTTTCATAATGCACTCCCTGGTGAGATCAGTGCTCCGGATTTTGAGACACCATCGTCTCCGTCGGGTATGGATCAGGGCTCATTATCAAATTTTATAGTAATTAATCAAACTTTTCTTAACCTGCGTCCTGAGTTTATTTTACCCTCTCAGTTAGTTTTCCGTCAAAGCCTCTTTTTTGGCCATACGGAGATCTTGCGTGGACGGTCAGGGGGATGCACTTAGAAGCAATGCCGCTACGATGCCGTCCCATCCCCAGGCGCCAGGGCAAACTCATTATCTCTCATGGCATGGGTATGACGAGGCAGCGGTTTACCTTAACATGTCGTCGTATGATCTGTTTTTTCTGCCATTTCACCACGACGTCGCATTTTTCAGAGCTACCCAGCCCGAAATGCGCCAGGGCCTCTTCGCCGCTGGAGTAACCGTTTCCAATCGTGATATCGTCTCGTCCGAGCAGGAATTCCTTTTGATTGCTTTTTCCCGCGCTATAAATCCTGACTGTTGCTCCGATACCCATCGAATTGAAACCATCACCCGTGCCGCGGACGCGCACATCGAGCCAGTGGTTTTCTTTTGAGAGGTTATGCCACAGGATATTCGGGATTTTTTTGTGCCAGGCGGGATGGAATACGTCGAGTCGTCCGTCGCGGTCATAATCTGCGATGGGGCCCGGTGCATAGTAACCATTGCAGCGTTCCAGATTAGGGGAGTGGAAACGGGGTGTTCGATCCTTCCCAACGCCCATGTTTTGCAGAACAAGGGGCTGAACGGTGCCTTTCAAATTGATCCACGTAGCGGAGAGGACAATATCCCGGCGTCCGTCATTATCCATGTCTTCCAGAGCGACGTGGGCTCCTTTTACAGCGATCCCGCTACGGAAACCACTGCTGGGAAGCTTTCCCCCATTAACTCGCCGAAAATGCGGCAAAGGGCCTCGGCTTTCCTCATTGAGATAGACATGAAACTCTCCCGGTTTTCCGTGGACGGTGATGACGAGATCCAGCCGGTCGTCTCCGTTGAGATCGCCAAAGGCAGCACCGCATGGCCAGGATTCCCCGCGGGGTTTTACCAGCCCGGCGGGGCGAAATGCAGTGAAATGGTCCCCGGCTCGCAGCAAAAGGACATTTGCATGTGCGGTGAAGATGTCCAGATCTCCATCGTTATCGACATCTCCAGCCGTCAGGCCGAGCGATGGCATGTTTTGCCGGGGGAGTTTGTACTCCCTGGAGGCGTCTTTGAACTGGAATTCCCCCTCATTCAGGAGCAGCAGCGGGTGGTTATTTTTATTGTTTCCGTAGCGTCCATCTGTGAGGAAAAGATCGAGGAGTCCGTTGCGGTCGGCATCGAATGCGGTGATATTACGCACCTGCCAGGGAGCGGGGATTCCGACTTCGACACTTTCGTGCCGATTGAAACGGCCTCTGTCGTTATTTTCAAAAAGGACGGTCGCAAAGTTGTTTTTCCGCCGCGCGTGTTGTCCGGCAATCAAATCGAGGTCATGGTCGTTATCCAGATCGCAGAAGAGCGCCATGGTTGTCCGCGCTCGTTCTCCCTGAAGGCGGACAGTGCTATCGGGGGAAAGCACAAATTGATGGGCTCGATTCAGGAAAAGAGGATTTGGGATGGGGGAATTTTCTTTGCCATACATCGGTCGGTCGGCAAAGGCCCCGAGATAAAGATCCGGGCGACCATTGCCGTCGGCATCGCCCCACGCCGCGGCATGGGCAATACGCCACGAACGCAGATGTGGAGAAAGTCCGACCTTCTCGGTTACATCTTCGAAGGCGAGATCGCCGGCGATGGCGGTGGCAGTCCATAGAATCAGCAGCACCGTCGTGAGGATGGCCTCTCGCACCTTTTCACGGCTCTTCATCTCGCTCCTTTTCCGGGATGTGGACGATCATCGCCGAGCAGAGACCGAAGTTTTTACGTTTACTCTCCAGCGGGGCGCCGTTGAAATTGACGAACAGCACGCTTCCGTCCTTGCTGAGGGCCATTCCGTAGGTTCCGCCGATATTATAGTCTTTTTTCTGGCGGATGAATTCGTTGAGGAACGCGATGACTTTCCGGCGGCCGGTTTTAAGGTCCAGCTGTATGAGAGCCGTCCCATGGACGTGCGAATTGCCGTGTGCGCTGGGTATGTAGTAAAGATAACGCCCACCCGGACTCAGTTCGCAGTCCGTGGTGTAAAGCCTGCCGGCGACGAATGCCATGCCGAGTTTGGTGATTTTCGCCTCGGTCGGATTGAAGGCGAACATCATCCCATCACTGGAGAAACAGTAGATGATCCCCCTGGAATCGGGACGACTTGCGGCTCTGAGGCGCCCGTTGCCGGGGACTTTAATATCGGTGTTCTCGACAGATTTGTCCTCGGGGTCGTAGCGGACCAATTTCGCTTCGACTTCGTAATAGACTTTTCCTCTGGAGGTGACGATGATGGCCCGATTCATGGTGGAGGGTGGCCCGCCGCAGAAGGTGAGTTTCTTCTTTGCAATGCTGTAGGCGAAGAACCGGGGCTTCATGTCTGGTTTTGTGCGACCGGGGACGGCGAGCCCGTAGAGCATTGCCGAATCGATCGAGCTCTCGGGCGACGGGATGTAGGATTCCATCGACGGCACGCTGCAGTGGGGGATCATGATACCGAGGTTCTCGATTTTGCCGGATTTCAGGTTATAACGCAGCAGCCAATCGCCCCGGAAACCGGTCTCCGGCCCGGTTTTCCTCACGGAACCCCGGTATCCAACGAAATACATCCAGCTGTCGCCTCCTTCTCGGAGCGGGGCATGGATCTTGCCAGGAGCATATTTGGCTTTTTCATCCAGTCCGACCACGTGGTTGTAATCGACAATGAGTTCAACCGTGCGGGTGTCCGGATCGATTTTGTAGACGTACGAAGTGCCGTGCGGTCGCCCGTGGTCACCGATTGAAGCATAGAAATTGCCGTCTGAGGCACAAAGTGAATCCCCCCAGGCCGACCACAGATCTGCGCCTTCCCATTGGTTGGGGAAGATTGCGAAATCCAGCTTCGGTGGCTCGCCCGCGACGTCGAAATCCCCTTTGACGTTTTCAGGTATTTTCAGCAGCAGCGGAGAGCGGCCGAGAGGTTGCATTTTTACCTTAGCAGAATCATCGTCTGCCAGCGCGCATCCACATGTTATCAGGACAATCAGGAGCACGATCACGGAGGACAGATAATTTCGCCGCTTCATTTTTGTCTCCTTCCGTATCCGTTGAGCCCGCGCTACGAGCAGGCAGTTACGCTTACATGTCATTATAGGTCGAGCCGGTATAAACCGGCTATGCCCGTATGGGCGGTTGAAATGAAGATACTGCGGCCATCCGAGGACCAGGCCGGGTGGAAATGCGTGCCGGATTTGTTGGAATAATCCGTGTATTCCGCCAGCAGGACATCCTCCCAGGTTTGTTCCTGCAGATCGAATATTCTCAGCAGCACGTCGCCTCTGTGTCGGCGCGGGTAATCCACGGCCATGTAACGGCCGTCTCCAGGCTGGAAGCTGGGATGTCCGCCGGCGATCCAGTCCGGTCCCAGAACTTGCGGTTCTGAACCGTCGACCGGATAGAGCACGAAGCGAGGGACGCCATTTTCATCGTGTTTGACGGCGTGGTAGTATTTCCCGGTGGGGTGCCAGCTTGGATGTGTGGCTCCGCTGCCAAGGTAAGTGATATCTGTCCCGTCGCGGTTGGCCACAAGCTTTTCGTGGCGCCGTTCTTCATCGCGATGTCTGGCGTACCAGGCGTTGCTGAAGTTGAATGAGATGCGGTTGCCGTCGGGACTGAAAAGCGTCTGTTTGAAAATCATGTGCTGATTTTTGACCTGTTCGGCTTCCGGGTGCACCTCAAGCACATCGGCGACCGAGATACGAAGTTCCAGTTCTTCCGTTTCCCAGTCAATGATTTTGCAGCCTACGTCTTCCGGAGCCAGTGTTTTTCCCTGCTCTTCGGCCTCCAGATGCAGGGATTCTGGAGTTTGCAGGAAGGCCTTGGTGCCATCGGGGGAGAACGTCCTTACCTGCCCATCGCCTTCCCACTGTTTTTCCGTGTCGAGGTCCAGGACTTTCCAGCCCCGATCCGGGCGGCGCACCTGCCACCCGAGACGATGTGTGGGGCCGAGCCACTGCTGCATGACCCCCTGGCAGACGGACGCGTGGGAACATTCTGCCACCGTGCGCGCATCCGAACCGTCCG
>JAGXLK010000349.1 GCA_018334735.1 Planctomycetota bacterium
TGGACTTGGGGCGCCTCGGAACTCCTAAACGTGCAACTATACTCAAGATCCGTGGCGGATATCACCTAATCTCTTACTCGGCACCCGTTGCTTCATCGTAGAATTCCTTCGACTCCTTCATTACCTCCAAAAGTGTCTCCGCTTTCGGAGCGTCGTATTTATCTGCTATCGAATCGAAAAACTGGTTTGTGGCCTCCTCGCCTGCATCCTTCAAAATCCGCCTAGCCATTTCCTCCTCTGCTCTTCTCAAAGCATCGTGGCTGTGTTTCGCTCCCATGCGCGCACACGTGTCATTAGCACCACTGGGTGGGAAAAATCTGTCGGCCGCGAAGGGCTTACATTTTCCCGCAACCACGTCGCAATAATTATCCCAACTGTGCTCACATGTTCCGCAATACCATTTTTCGCCAACGAGGTCGGAGTTTTTAATAGCGTTCGCAAGACCTCCATAAATCACTTCGTGCATTGCCCCCACGTGAGTCCACTTCACCGCCGTCGGTATCATCTTATCCTTCCACCAATTCAAAAACTCGGCAGCGTCCATTTGCCAAATCATTCCCTCCAATGTGTTCCTTGAACGGCGGACGACATCCTCAGCATCCCACCTAAGTGCAGTCGGCACAGGTTCACTACATAAATTCGTGAGTCTGGTTTGAATTATAGTTTTTTGCCTCTGTTCGAGTTCCCGCACAACCGTGATCGTCCAAATTTCTCCTTTTGCAGCGGCGTCGATCTTCACAAACTGGCCTTCCGCGGTACCCATGACTGTCCCCTTGCCATTCAACGTGACCGTATATTTGCCCAGCTTTGTGAGTACAACGACGGTCTGGCCCACCTGAACTTCGCGCTCCCGGATACGTTGCCTTATCTGTTTTTTATTTTCGTCGGATAGCTCTGCTGTTATCGTACCGAACATTTTCATATCCACATCCATATTCTCTATCGTTGATTCGCTGATCTTAGTCCCGTGAGCGCCGGATATCGTTACGCTATTCGCGAGAAGCATGTAGGCAACGTCCTTTTGGTCATCCCATTTGTATTTGGGCACTTCGACACGTACTTCGTTATTTTCTTCGTCAATTTCCCATGCGTATTCTCGCACAGAACCACCGAATCCCCAAATACCGATGGGACCCATCTGAACATCCATTACGCTCAATTCAACACAGTCGGTAAAGAGGGCCTCCTCGTCGTACTCGAAACTGAGACTGAGCTGGGATTCCTGCAGCGCGGCAGCAACCAGTTTGTAACTGCCGGCCGGTGGGCTATCCACAAACTCTTTGGTCGTAGCTCCGTCTCGTCCGTCAGCGATTACACTGCCGGCCGCCGCGTCCATAAGGACCATGCCCGCGCCTACACTGATCACGTAGCGGCCCTCGGATTCAAGCTCCGGCGCGATATTGGTCACAAGCCGGACGTCTTTGGCCACGTCCTTTATCGCCTGTTTCTGCTCCCCGTCCAGCTCGCTCCACTCCTTATCGGCCGGCCAGTTTGCTTTCGCCAGGAGCGCTCCGTAGAGCTCCTCATCGGTCTCTGAGATCGGTTTCCCCTCGTGGTTCAGAATCTGCACGTTCACGCCTTGCACATAAACCTTCCTCTGCCCGCCCCAGCGGGTGGCCAGGGTCGCCTCGCCCGCCTCGGTCGAAACGTATTTCCTGCCGCGCAGCAGCGCTCCTGGTCCGTTCTGCAGCTCAACCGCGCATGGGATGGTAAACTCACGGGCCGCCCAGCTGTCAGTGGTTTCAAGTTGCTCGCGGAAGGTGCCGCTTGCGCTGGCATACACGATTTGTCCAACCGGCATCACGATCTTGTGCTCCAGAGACCACCACGGCCACCAGTACCATCCCGCCCACGGTGAGAGTGCTATCTCGGCGGACTGGAAATCGAAGGGACGATGGGCCATCTTTTTGTAGAAGTTGAACACGGGATAATCTGCATCGAAACCGTCACATTCACCCAGCCATTCTCTCAAATCTTCGCCATACATCTGACATATTGCGAAATCAGCTGGATCATCCATATGGGCCTGCACCTCGGCAAAATCCATTGTGCCAAACTCCACGGGTAAGGGGTCAGGAGCCTGGTTCTGACCCAGTGTCGGTCCCACCGGTCCATGCATTGCCCAGAAGACTCTCGTTGCATATTGAGGTAGCTCATCTTTCCAGTGCACCTCGCCCGCCACTGATTCGGTGATTCCACCAACATCCCACTGCTGGTCGTTCATTTCCCACATGCTATCTCCCTGGTGAGCCTCCTCGCCCCAGTAAAACCACACGTGTTCCTGGCCGGGTCCCCACCTCTGATCCCACCAGTCATCAGCATAAGTGCGGGGATCTTCATAATCGGCTTTAGCAAGGGCGTCGGCGAGACTTTCGCCGCTCATCCCAGAATAGGTTCTGCCCGTTCTCTCCTGATTGAGAACTTCATCCACAATTTCATCAGGACTGCATTCCAACCATGCCTTCACTCTCCCGACTTTCTGGGTTAGCTGGTTTCCGTGCTGGTCCGTAACATAATCCTGCACAGGCAACCAACCATCGCCCTGCGGGTTGGGGAGGCCCACCGAATCCCAGCCCAAATCGCGCTTCTTATACACCTGCAGTGCGCCCCACTCCAGCCATTGATCTTCTTCCTCCCACGAAACGTCACCGGGGAAAGCAACGCCTGTCTCGTATGTCAGCCCGCTAAGCTGAGAAAGAAGGCTGCGCGCTTCCTCCAGCTCATCAACCGTTCCGATCGCTTTCTCCCAATTCGGTTTGTCGTTTCTCAGGCAAATGTGCTTCCTGGTGATTTCCCGTTTCTGGGGTCCCAGATCCACAAACGGTATCGGCCGCGCCGTGGCAACCGGAGTCTGTTCGGGAGCGCTTTGAAGCTGCACGCGATCGATTGCCGTCACCCGGAAACCGTAGTTCTGCCCGTTCGTCAGGTCCGTCACCAGCAGCGCCCTCGTCGAGCCCTCAACGGTATCGATCTCCTCCCAGTCGCCGGGCTCTTCCCCTTCGGTTTCGAGCCGCTTGTCCAGGCGATACTGAACCGCATCCCGCGAGGGGCTTTTGTCCCATATCACCGCCACCCGTCCGTCGCCCGCGTGGGCCGCTATCCAGGCCGGGGGCGCCGGGGGCGTGGTATCTACAAACACGTAAAACGATTTCCAGGTGAAGTGGCCATCATCATCGGTCAGAAGCGCAAAAACGTAATGAAAACCTTCGGAGATAGGAATGGTTACCTCAAACGGTCCGGCGGGCAGCTCAAAAGTGTGAGTTATGCCTTCCTCGCTGTAATGGGTCACCTTGAGCGTGTAAGGCGCCACGCCGCCGCTCAGGTTTCCGCTCAGAACAAGCTCTTCTTCGTTAGCAGCGATGAATCCACCGTCTTCGATCCCCTCAAGAGCGACGTCCATCTCCTGCAGATACGTAAACGCATCCTTCAACACCGTCTGAAGACCCGGCCCGTTTGAGAGCGTAATATCCACCACATCCGGCTGGTGGGCGGGGCTTATAGCGTAGATTTTGCCTTCATTGTAAAACTTCACTTCAGCCGGCTCGCCGCCGAAAGTTACCGTCATATCCGGGGTGAACCCTTCCCCCAGAAACTCCACCCACGTGCCCCCGTCCTCAAATCCCTCCTCGGGACTGTACTCCATCACGATGGGCGTAACGCCGAGGCTGATCTGGAAACTGCTGTGCACTTCGGTCGAATTCCCAGCCAGGTCGGCGGCTCCCACCGTAAGAATGTGTTCCCCATCCGGGAGATCTTCCTGTGGGGAGAAATATATCGTTCCCGTTTCCTGGTCATAGCTATGCGTCAGCACCTGACCATCCAAAAGCATCTCAATGGACGCCGGGGATACGCCCGCAACCCCATCATCGACACGTGCACTTAGCATGGGACGCGGCTCCTTTAGATGCGCGCCCTCGGCCGGACTGAGATCCGTTATCTGCGGCGCGGTCTTGTCGATTCGCACGGTCAGGGTCCGCTTCTGCTCGATGTTGCCGGCCACATCCACGCTCCAGAACGCCACCTGATGGGTGCCTTCCTCGGTGATGGTAATTTGATCGGTGTCCTCCTGGGCTTCTCCATCGAGCTCCACGTGACGCTCGGCGAGTCCGGAGAGGTTATCGTCGGTATCGAAGCTCACGGTGACGTCGGTGTTGTTCCAGCCGTGGGCGTTGGGCCGGGCCGAGCGGGTGGCCGTGGTGACCGGAGGGGTCTTATCGATCATCACCTGAATCTGGCCGGCCGTCTCCACATTGCCCACCCCGTCGGCGCTCCAGTACTTCACGGCATGAGAGCCTTCTTCAGAAATCTGA
>JAGXLK010000350.1 GCA_018334735.1 Planctomycetota bacterium
GAGGCCGGATTAAAGGGGAAGAGGCGAAATATTTTAAGGACAATATTTATAAAATCGCCTCGCCTGTTGTTGTCTGTATGCTGCAAAAGATGTCGGGGGGCGAAAGCGTTGATGTTGGAGCAGGCGAGGCACGGCTGACGGCCAAACGCGCTGAGTTTGATGAGAAAAAAAACAAGGTAAGCCTGTTCGATTCTGTACGTTTTGCTGGACCTGATTTTGAGGTTGTGAGTGACCGTGTCGTCTTTAATACCCGCGACCGTCTGATCAAATCTGAGACCCAGATTACAATGCGCCGGTTCCGTGTGGGACCAAAGGGGAATAAGCAAGTCGCTATGAAAATCACCGGCCTGGGCATGCGTGCCGACCTGACGAGTCAGAAGGTCGAAATACTTGACGATGCGAGAGCAGAACTGCTCAATGTGTCGGAAGACTTTTTGGCCGACAGCAGTCCCGTGTCTGAGGATGAGCAACCTGATGCCGAACGAAGGGTCATTATTGAGGGCGAAGGTGCAATGACCTACGATCACCATACGCACACGGTTGAATTCCATGAAAAAGTGAATGTTGATGCGAGCGAAAAGAGGCTTAAAACGAATCATCTGACAATCATACTCGATAAAAGCGATGGAAAAGATAAATTTCAGGTGACGCGAATCGTGGCAGATGGGGATGTCGTTTTTGAGTTCCCGGGGCAAACGGCTGTGGGGGACAAGATGGTGTGGGAAAACGTTTACCAGGAATGTACGTTAACTGGTGACCCCGGGGAACTCAGAACGCCGAACTTTCGCATCACAGGAAAGCAGCTGAGCTTCTACCGTTTGAGAAGCCGTTTCCAGGTGCAGGGTGCCGGGCAACTGAACTGGGCTCCGAAAACGCCAAAAGACGACAAAAAGCATGGCAGCGAGGAAGGCGAAAACGGTGAGGGGGATGATAACTCTGCCACGCCGCTTAAACCTGACGAACCTGTGACTGTGACCTGGAAGAAAATAATGACATATGATGCGGGGAAAGAAGTGGCGCATTTTGAGCGGGATGTGCGGGCGCGACAGAACGGTAGCGGTATCAATTGCCAGAAATTGCACCTGACGTTTGGAGGGGCACAGAAGTCGATTCAAGAAATTAAAGCCGAAGAAGATGTGCGCATTGACCAGCAGGTAGAACAGGAAAAGCGGTCGTTTACGTGTGATGTCGCTACCTGGAGAGCAACAGACGGGGTAGTGCGGCTTGAGGGCAAAAAGGAAAAACCAGTTTCCGTAGCTTTTGGATCGCAGAGATTGACAGCAAATACAGTGGTGTTCGACCCGAGAACAAATTCTTTGACATGTCCAACTGCTGGTTCGCTCGCATTCCCCGAAAGCACTGACACGGATGAAAGAGCCGAACCGACTCAGCTCCTGCGTGTGGAGTGGACGAAAAGCATGAAATACCAGAGAAACTCTCCTCCTGTGGCGGTGTTCTCCGGTAAGGTCCGTGCCCATCGTCCCGGGCGTATATTGTCAGCTTTAAGGATCCAGGTAGATTTCGGGGAGGAGCAGACAGTTGCGAAAATTTTGGCAACGGGAGATGCCGAACTGGATGTACAGGGTGTGCGTGAAGAGGAAGAGGGGAGGAAAGAAAAAAAAGAAACTGAAAATGCCGATAAAAACGAGAAAGGAAATGGTGTTACGAAGAGCGTGCGGCGATGGAAACTAAACGCCGAAAAATTAATTGGAAAACCTCTTGAGAATACGCTCTTTGCAGAGGGTGCCGGAATCCTTAAACTGTTCCGCGAAAATGGAGCGAACGATACAATCGCCTGGGAAAAGTCAATGATGGGAGATTTTGCCGGGAGTGGCGGAAAATTTGAGGGAAAAGTTGACGCCCGGTTCGGCGGTAATCGGTTGCAATGCAGCGAGCTATCGATGGATTTTAATGAAAAACGGGAACTGCGACATATCAGCTGCAAAGGCGGTATTAATTTTGAGTCGGCAGGGAAAATGCTCTGGTCTATGCAGAGCAGTTCCGCCGAAGCGATTTTCGGCTCTGGGGGGGCGCTGAGCCAGGTTATCGCAAAAGAAAAGGTGGTCGTGCGAGATGCGGAAAGAACTCTTAAGGCTGACCTTCTGAAGTTATTTTTTTCGGAGAAAGATAAAGATGGGGAGTCCGAGTTATCTCGGGCCGTTGCTACGAGAGGTGTAAAGGTCAGTTATGAAAAAAAAGATATCGAGGCGAGGAGCGAGAAGCTGCATTACGACGGGAAAAGGGACCTTTATACTCTGATAGGGACTCCGGCAAAACTGTCCAAAGGGGGAGTGATAATGACAGGCGACAGAATAATTATGGATAGGCTTAGCGGTCGGGTGAGTATTCCGAAAGGCGAGCAGCCAGCGGAGAGTACGGTTAAAGAAGGGGCGACCAGCTCAGAATGATATTGAACCGAGGTCAGCCCGTATATTTCATGAATTCCGAAGTGATATTACTATAAAGCGTTTCTGGAAGTGGCCTTACTACGGGTTTTGCCATGATGGTTTGTACGCGCCCTGTACTGAGCGCTTTTTCAAACAAACGGCGGGAACTGCCGTTTTAAGGGTGTGAAGTACATACCCAGCGCACAAAAAATAAACAGAAAACAGTGTTAAGTTTATTTTATTCAGAGGTGTATGTTAATTTAAATTTTGCTTTTTGGAATAACCGGGCTGGTCCAGTAACGCCTTCCGCAGCCGTTCGGGGAGCCTGTTCAACGTCCAATGTTTGCGGCTTGCCGATGGTGTTTCGAATTGGCAACCGCCCAATGCATCGCGTAAAGGCCTTGTGGGCTGTTCATGGAAGGGCACGCACGGCATGTTTTTTTGACAGTTGGGCTGGGGGATAATAAAATCCGACATTGGATTTGCAAAGGATCAAACAGCGGGAGATTTATATTGTGTCACGAGTCAAACTGGGTGTTCTTATTTCGGGTGGGGGACGAACGTTACAGAATTTTTTGGATCTGTCTGAAAGCGGGGACCTGGCGGCCGATGTCGTAAAGGTTATTTCGAGCCAGCCAGAGGCCTACGGTTTGGAGAGAGCTAAAAAGGCTGACGTGCCGACGGCAGTGCTGGAGCGGCAAAATTACGAGGACCGTGAGTCGTACGGAGAGGCGATCTCGAAAGAGTTAGATCATAGCGAGTGTGATCTTGTGGCGATGGCAGGTTTTATGTGTTTTTATCAAATGCCCGAGCGGTATCTTGGTAAAGTAATGAATATTCATCCTGCATTGCTTCCTTCTTTCGGTGGGGAGGGCTATTACGGAGATCGGGTCCATCGGGCGGTGCTGGAATACGGGTGCAAGGTAACGGGATGTACCGTACATTTCGCGGATAATGTTTACGATCACGGCCCTATTATCGTGCAGAAAACGGTCGCTGTTGAAGAGTATGATGATATACATTCTCTGGCGGACCGCGTTTTTGAGAAAGAACTGGAAGCCTATCCGGAAGCCATAAATCTTTTTGCGCGGGAACGCCTTGTTGTGGAGGACCGCCGGGTCAAGATTTTGCCGGCATAAAAATCTGTCGAGCGATTGGGGGACTCTTTTAACTGCCGGATGTAAATCAGGGAGACGTGTGCGCTGACCTGCAGGAAATATGTTAAGAGTTACTGGCCAATGTGATCTTGGCCAAAACACACAAGCGTCATATCATCGTGTTGTTCGGCATTGCCAACAAATGACACGACAGAATCTTCGATGTTTTCAGCGATTTCAGCGATTCGGGGGCCCGACTGACGGAGAGCTTCGGCAAGGCGTTCATCACCGAAAGGATTTTTTCCGTCGTCCATCGCTTCAATAATCCCGTCGGTGTAGAGGCAAATCCGGTCTCCTGCAGTAATTTCCAGTTCTGTTTGTTCATATTCGGTTCCCTCCAGGACACCCGCCGGCAGCCCCGGCTCGCATTCAATTCTCTCTACGCTTCCATTCTCGCTTTTAATGTAAGGTGGGCAATGAGCGGCGTTGGCAATTGTAAGTTTATGGGAATCGGAATCGATAACGATGTACAGGAATGTGACGAAGAGATCAGTTCCCGATTGTCGCATGGCTTTATTTACTTCTTTGACGAGCTCTCCAGGGGTAAGGCCGCTGGCCGCAAGGTATCGGATATTCCCCGTAAGTTTTGCCATCAAAAGGGCAGCCGGAACTCCCTTTCCGCTCACGTCGCCGATAGCCACACCGAGCTGATTCTCGGGGAGAGGGACGTAGTCGTAGAAATCACCTCCGACCTGATGGGCGGGAGTGTAACGGTGGGCGAACGAATAAGTGCCCAATTGCGGGACTTCTTGGGGTAGAA
>JAGXLK010000351.1 GCA_018334735.1 Planctomycetota bacterium
CGGCTCATTGCGAGCCCATCGTAAGATGGGCGAAATTTATCCGTCCTCTTCGGCCACAGTAAATTCCGCTTCGCCCGCGGTTGGCGGACTCAGCTGAACTCAAGTCTCCGGGTCCCGTAAGCGGACTGGACTTCACCCTCGCTTTGCGGGGCGTGGAGTTCAGAACGCGGACCAGTTTTTGGAAGTGTGCCTTTGCTTGAGTCCCTTCAGGACCTGGATCGTTTGCCGTCGATCGCTGGCTTTGTCCTTTTCCCTACGCCGGGGACCGCTGAAGCGGTCCACTACGAGCACCTCGCGGTTGTATTGCACGGTCCGAGACTTATTGCAAGCCGCAAAATCAACGTCGGGTTCGTAGTGAGCCCCTTCAGGGGTTCGGTCGTTCGTGGTTGCGCATCGGCAAAGCGGTGGCAAGCCACCGCAGTCCGAGAAATAGCAAACGGCTCCGGGTCTGACGACCCGGTCCACAGGCTGGAGAGCCTGTGCCACATGCGGTTCTTAAATCAGTGCGCCTTCTGCGATCCCCTTACGTTGTCTTTTTACCTTATCTTTTCTCATATCTCAGGACAGCCGGATAAAAGATACGCGGGCGCAAAATATACTCCTGTGGCCAATCAATACCCCTATCCCGTCCCTGATCAACGCACCCTTTTTGATTTGCCAAAAATGCTGAAAACCCTATACTTCTATCAAGTTCAACACGTTTTCGATAAGCTTGGCTTGCGTGAGAAAGAGGGGACAAATTATGGCACAAGAAACTTACGAGAACCTTTTGGATGGTGATTGGAAACTTGTTTTTCAAGATTCCGGAACGGGAAATTGGCAGGGCAACTGGTTTGTCGATGGCGAGCGAGCGGACATACGCAACACGCCCGACGGCATGGTCTTCTCGGCCGGACCGGTAGCCTACGATAACGGCTCCCATTCCGTGCTGTGGACGCGGGAATCATTTGCCGGCAACATCCGTATCGAGTTCGATTTTACCCGGCTGGATACCATCACGCGTTTTGTAAACATACTCTACATCCAGGCCACCGGTATCGGCGAAGAACCGTATACCGAAGATATCGCGGAATGGGCCGATCTGCGGCAGGTGCCGTTCATGTCGTCGTACTTCAACAACATGAACCTGCTGCACATCAGCTACGCGGCATTCGGGAACCAGGACGATAAAGATGAAGATTACGTCCGGGCGCGGCGCTACCCGGCCCGCCCTGACCGCCCATTTGGAGAGACGGATCTTTCGCCCGACAATTTTGAAACCGGCCTGTTCCGCCCCGGAAAAACCTATCATATTTGCGCCATCAAAACCGACGATCACCTGTTTTTCGACGTACAGGGCGAAGAACAAGGAGACCTGTTCCACTGGCCGCTTGATGAGGTAGAACCTATCGACCACGGCCGGGTGGGTTTCCGCCACATGTGGACGCGTTGTTCCCGGTACGCAAACGTCCAGGTCTGGACGGAAGAAAACTAAGTGCCATGGCGAAAGGGGGACCGCTGCTGGGCCAGCCAATCTACCAGGGCCTGAGCGGACTGGACTTCAGCGCCGCTCCGGCGGGGCTGGAGTTCAGAACGCGGTTCAGTTGCCGGAGATGGGATAGGCGGGAAGCCCTCCGTGATAGCCTGCATACAAGCGAATCTCCAAACCCCGGCTATCATTGACATCAGATCCCGTCCCCTGGTGATCTTCCCCTTTCCCATGATACTCCCAGCCAGAAACCATCACCCCCCGGAAAAAATGAGAGGCCGGATCACAATGAAAATAAACTCAAGGATAAGAACCACAAATATGAAAATATACAGCCGGGGCGCGTGGAATAAAGCCATTCCAAGGGCGATAACGGGACAAAGGGCGAGCAGAGCGACCCCCAGCAGACTCAACGAATCCATTCCGGTCAGGTTTGTCAGGAACCAACCATAACCGTCTACGTCTCCCCCCTTTGTCTCCTGCCAGAAAACCGTTGCGGGCTCATCCCAGTGCATCATGCACTCTTCCGGAGAAACGGTGGCACCGAAGAATCCGAACAGGTACAACAGGCCGAACACAAGTAACAACCCCAACCCCGCGTACGCCACGGCCTGCATGACGGATCCAAACTTGTCATACATCGGTTCCAGCTTGATTTCTTCTTCCATATTCCGTCTCCAGCCCTCACTTTTCGGGTCAGAAAACTTCCAGTCCACGCAGACCTTTAAAAATATCCAGAATCGCAGCCAGCAAAAGTATACCCATCACGAGATATTCCGCAAAAACCGGTTTAGCTTTGTGGGAGATACGCGCCCCAATACGCGCTCCCACTGTAATCCCTATGACGGAAGGCAACACCATCAGCGGCAAAATCGCTCCTTTCGCCAGGTAGACCCAGACCGCCGCCGCGCCGTTCACCGAGATGATCGACATGCTCGTAGCGGTTGCGACTTTAAGCGGAGCTCCCATGACCAGGTTGAGAACCGGCACGTTCGCCCATCCGGCCCCCACGCCGAACATTCCGCCGAGGAACCCGACTCCCGCAAAGCACAGCGCCGCCATGCGGAATCGTGTGGTCTTATACTGAACGGTGCTCTCCCGATCATGCTCGTACCACTCGCCGTTCAGCTCCATCGTCTCCGCGAACGGCCCCGCCTCTTCGATCTCCGGATAATGCACTTTTTTGCTCTTGACCATGAGCACAAATACGCCCAGCAAAAGCAGCCCCAACGCGATTATCACATAATATTCCCCCGTTGGAATGGCATTCGTCAGCCATAACCCCAGAAGACTCCCGAGGATCGAGAATACAATCGACACGATCACCAGAGGCGCCATAATGCGGAGATTCGCAAGTCCTTTCTTTATCAGATGTGGAGCCGAGGATTGCGCGCTCACCAGCGCCATTACAAGCCCTGTTCCCCGCACAAAATCCACGCTGAAAGGAAGTAATGCCGTGGCCAGGGGCACGAAAAGCACCCCTCCCCCCACGCCGGAAATCGGTGCAATCACCCCGATGACAAAAGCAAACCCGAATAAAACCACCGGCCAGAACCACGCCGGCGGTGCCTCTTCCGCTACGGCCTCCGGCACCGGTTCTGCGGCCGCCCCGCTCTGGCTCATCAAACAGACTATCCCGAGAATCACCAACACGAGCAGCACGATGTTTCGTACGAGACTGCTTGCGCTCCTTTTCTGTTTCATAATATGCGATCAGCCTTCGTGACGATGAGACTTCTGGGAATGTCCGTTCAGCCTGTGGAACTGAATTTTCTCATTCAACAAATCCGTCCGGTACGCGGCGACCCGGCCACGATGAGCGTCGATATTAACGGCCTATCGCTGCAAACGCAAAACCCTCCCGGATTCATCTCTGTATTCCGAGCCGGTCCCGCATGACCGATTCAAACCACATCGGAAGTTCTTCGCTTGTCCGCGCCATCTTTTTCGGCCCTCTGTCCGATCGATCCACTTATCCGAATCGCCACAGAATAGCGTTTGAACAGCTCCATATCAAATACGAGTTGATCGGGGCATACCGTATAGCGGTCCTTCGGCCCAAAAACTCACACAGAATTCACAATCGGTGGTTATACTTTATTATTCTTTTTGCAGGCGACCTGTGGGAGATTACACTCAGCAGAAGAAAAGCCCGATTCTACGGAGAAATCAGAATGAATGAGCGCAAACCGGTTGTTCTGTTCCTTTGTTCGCAGAATTCCTGCCGCAGCCAGATGGCGGAGGCGTTTCTCAAAAAATACGCCGGCGACCTGTTCAAAATTCACAGCGCCGGTCTCGAACCCGCCGACGAAATCCACCCCCTGGCATGCAAAGTTATGGAAGAAGTCGGCCTGCCGCTGGACGATCAGGAAACAACGAGCGTGAGAGAATACCTCGGGGAGATCGCCGTCCGCTACGCCATCATCGTCTGTAGCGTGGCGGCCGAGAAATGCCCCCGCACCTGGCCCGGACTCTCCAACAGGTTGGTCTGGCCCTTTGAAGACCCGGCAGCTGAAAGTTCATATCACCGCAGCTGCCCGTAGCAAGTCCCTCTTCGCCTTTGCACCTTGATTTCCTCCCCCGTTTCCCCTTTATTACACAGCGACATTGTTATACTGGAAAAACCTTATCCCCAAACCACCAAAACCCATCCAAGAGCGTGACCCGCATCAGAAAAACCCTTTCTCCCATCATCATTACACTCCTCCTGGCAATCCCCTTTCCCTGGAGCCGTTCCGCTATGGCAGAAGAAGCCGGCAGACGAATTGTGCCTGAAAATGAACAATGGCAATCTCTTACCTCTGTCGAAGAGTCCTCCCT
>JAGXLK010000352.1 GCA_018334735.1 Planctomycetota bacterium
AAGGGTCGGCGCGGGTGTCGGATTACGATGGTTCATCCGTGCGCTGGGAGGAATTCCAGTCTCCATCGACTTCGCGCGAGCCGTTGAGGAGGAAGAACACGACGAAACAGAAAACGTGCACTTTACCCTGGGGACCACACACATGTTTTAGCGTTTTCGGCACATGCAAACTATTTTTTAGCGCCGATCTCCTCCCCGGAGCGGCATCTGGAGCTATGCGCCCACGACCACCAACTGCCGGTTGTTCTTGTAGATATCCTGCCAGACAGTTAAGATAGTTTGCGCGTAAGTTCTGGACCTTTAGCCACGAAAAACAAAAAGGTGACACGATGGCCCGATTTATCAATGCTACGTTTTGGCGTTTTCTCCTGTTGAGCCTGCTGATCCCCGGCCTCCACGGTGTTGCTGGAGAGAAGAATGCGGCCAGTTCTGACGGCACACAAAAACTCAAAATTGCCGTTGTCGATCTGGACAGAATATTGAAGGAAAGCGAGCGTTGGAAAGATTTCCTCAATGAACACGAACAAATGGAACAGAAGGCGAAACGGACTCTTAAGAAATACCAGACGCAAATTCGCATTCTCCGCAGCGATTATGCGAACCTGCCCCAGGGCACTGAAAGAGCCGCAAAAAAGCGATCAAAAATAAGAACTACCGTCGAGGAATATCAAAAAGTAAAAAACAAATTCGAGACGGAAATGCAAAATCACAGATTGGAATCACTCAGCGATATGTTCAACACAATTAACGAAATAATCACTCTTCACGCCCGGGAACACGACCTGGATTTGGTGCTGAAAAAACAGGACCTCAGCGTTTCAGCATCCCAGCCCAAAGAACTCGGGGTTATCGTCGCGACGGCCGACGTACTTTTCGCCGAAAACAAATTTGATATCACGCAAGATGTCCTAAAAGAACTTAACGCTCGCTATCCCGGCGAGATTCAGGAAAAATAACGCCTTTTATTTATGGCGGTGGCTCCGGCCGCTGATCGGAAATGGCACGATCCCAGAATACAATCGTAGAAGAACAGGAATTCGGCGGGAAAGGACTGTTCACAGGAGAAGAGGTGCATTTGCGCCTGTGCCCCGCCGATCCCGACACCGGGATTATGTTTATGCGGGTCGACCTGCCCGATTCACCCGTTGTGCCCGCCCTTACGGATAACCTGGCCGACGGCTTTAATTGCTCTTTGCTGCGTCAGGGAGACGTCCAGATACGTAGTGTCGAACATCTGCTGAGCGCCTGTATGGGAATGCGCGTTGACAATTTACTGGTGGAAATAGACGGCGAGGAGCTACCGGAAGCGGGAGGAGGCGCCCTTGATTTTGCCCATCTCCTCAAGAAAGCAGGTATTGAAGAACAAAACGCCGAAAAAACAGTTTTCGAAATCAAAGAGCCCGTTGCCGTCTCCGAAAAAGGCGCCAGTGTGATGGGCATGCCCGGTTCTGAAAACGAGGAAGAAGATGGGACAACTCTCACACTGAGTTACATCCTCGAATTAGATGCCGGCTCTCAGGGCCCCGAGGTTGTAACGATGGATATCTCCCCAGATACTTTCATTGAACAGCTTGCCCCGGCGCGGACATGGAGTAAGGAAGAGGCTTACGACGAATTTGAAAAACGGGGGTATGGCGGGGGAGTAACAGACGAAAATGCCCTGGTGATTTTTGAAGACGGCACCATTCGCAAACCTCTCAGCCGGGAAGAAGCGGAACTGCGATTTCCCGATGAATTCGCTCGCCACAAACTCCTTGACCTGCTCGGTGACCTTGGCCTGTCAGGCGTTGATATCATCGGCAAAATTGTCGCTGTCCGGAGCGGTCATAAACTTAATACCACTTTTGCTGGCCGGATACGGAATATCCTGGCCGAACAGGAAGCCCCCGAAAAGTACCTGGATATCCGGGAGATTCAGAGAATCCTTCCCCATCGCTATCCCTTCCTGTTGGTTGACCGGGTATTGAGAATCGAGGAAGAAAACAAAATCGTTGGGATTAAAAATGTTTCGATAAACGAACATTTTTTCCAGGGGCACTATCCCGATTACCCCATCATGCCGGGAGTTTTGCAGATTGAGGCTCTTGCGCAGATTTCCGGAGTCCTTCTTCTGCAGAAATTAGAGCACTCAGGGAAACTTGCTCTTATGGTCGGGATGGATGGAGTCCGTCTGCGAAAACCCGTCCAGCCCGGCGATCAGCTGGTACTCGAAGCCGAAGCTGTCCGCGTCAGGAGCCGTACTGCACAGGTCAACGCCAGAGGCCTGGTTGATGGCGATGTAGCCTGCGAGGCTGAAATGAAATTCATGCTCGTTGAACCGGATATTATGTAAAAACTCAACTTTCCCGAAATGGACTTAAATTGCTGAAGCGACATACAGCGAGATAAAAACAATGGATATACATCCTGCCGCAACAGTCGAGTCTGGAGCCCAAATTGGCGATAACGTCGTTATCGAGCCCGACGCTTATGTCGGCCCCAATGCCGTCATCGGTGAAGGCTGTCGGATAGGTCATGGATGCCACATCGAAGGCCATACGACATTGGGGGAGAACAATATTCTCCATCCCTATGTGGTGCTGGGAACGCCGCCGCAAGATCTAAAATATCATGGTGAGCCAACGGAACTTGTGATCGGAGACGACAATGTATTTCGCGAGTTTACCTCCATCAACATCGGCACAACCACAGGGCGGGGCATCACAAACATTGGGGACCGCAATTTTCTGATGATTTCCAGTCATGTCGGTCACGATTGTGAAATAGAAGACGAAGTAATATTAGTCAATGGCGTACTGATCGGGGGGCATTGCAAACTGGAAACGGGCTCGAAACTTATGGGCGGAGTGGCCGTCAATCCCTTCGTAACTGTCGGGCGTCTGGCATTCGTGGGCGGCCTCAGTCGGATCATACATGACGTTCCACCATACATGATAACGGAGGGCAACCCGGCAAAGGTTCGACGCGTAAATGAGGTTGGGCTCCAGCGAGCTGGATATAATAAGGCAACCATCTCCGAATTATACGATGCTTATAAGAAGATCTACCGCCTGGAAAAACTCAATCGGATGGAAGTTTTCGAAGAAATTGAGTCGAAACCGCAGACCGGGGAGGAAGTGCTGTATCTCGTTGAGTTCCTGAAGCGGTCTTTGGATGGTTCTCACGGGCGTTTCCTGGAAAGCCTGCGAAGCTGACAGCAACACAAACCGGGAGGTCTTTTCATGGGAAAACAAAATGACGTCAGACAACCGCCGCGGCGAATCGGGGTATTCGGCCTCGGCCGATTTGGTTACGGCCTCGCTGTCAGACTCAGCGAACTCGGCGGAGATGTCCTCGCCATCGACGCCAATCCCGACCCTGTGGAACAAATCGACGAAAGAGTCTCACGAGCTATATGCCTTGATGTTACCGATGAATTTGCCATGCAGAAAGCCAACGTCGAAAATCTCGACCTGGCCGTGGTTTGCATCGGCCGAAATATCCAGTCGAGTCTCCTTGCAACCGCCGTGGTTAGAAGATTGGGCGCCCGGCAGATATGGGTCCGGGCCATCGACCAGAATCAGGCGGAGATTCTCGAGGCAATGGGGGTTACCAAAATTGTCAGCCTGGAACAAGAAATGGCTCTCCAGGTAGCACAGAGTATCATGATGCCTGGCACTCACATGATTGCTCCTATAACCGTCCACCACTCTCTTGCGGAAGTTAAAGCAAAACCCGAATTTGTGGGTAAAACACTCGGGGAACTGAACCTCCGCAAAGAATTCGGGGTGAATGTGGTAGCCATCAAGAGCCGAAAAGCCATCCGAGAACCCAATGGCCCCGAACGAATCGAAACGGTCATTAATGATCTTCCGCGAGCTGAAGATGAAATCAAGGAAGGCGATGTCCTGGTGGTCATAGGCGCCGACGACAACATCCTTGAGCTGCAGACTGAGGGCTAATCAGAATCTGCGCTGTATCCATGGGGATGGGAACTGTGCCATTGCCAGGCCGTTTCCACGATTTGATCCAGCTCGGCATATCCTGGCTCCCAACCCAGCTCAGTCCGGGCCTTTTCCGGTGAGCTGACCAGAGCTGGTGGATCTCCGGGTCTCCTCTCACCCTCAACAACGGAAAAATCCCGTCCGCTCACCGCGCGAACCGTATCTATGACCTCGCGTACCGTATGGCCATCGCCTGTCCCCAGATTGTAGATCAGCGGGAATTCCTCGTCCAGTTTCTCCAGTGCAAACACATGTGCAGTACCGAGATCCAGCACATGTACGTAATCTCTCACACAGGTGCCA
>JAGXLK010000353.1 GCA_018334735.1 Planctomycetota bacterium
TTTCTCAGTGTGCCGTGGAAAGGCACAGGACTTCAGCAGGAGATAATACCTGCCCGGTAGCTGTTGCTCCAACCGGTAGCAATCGGAGCCGTTTGTGGAGGTAACGAAACGACGGAAGCACTTCGATGCAAAAGGATCGCATAGGCGATCAAGCGAGATCGCAGGCCCAACGCGAGTGAACGCCAAGCAGGCCTCGAAAAGGGTAATGTGGAGGCTGACCCGCCTGAGATTCGGGGAAAGCCGTCGGCGATGGTGAGGCGAGCAACCTGTAACCATCGGCTCCACCGGGGTATTGGCGAGGGCATGTGAGCATAGGAGTCCTGATGCAACACGGGATCCCCTGCGCGGTGAAGGTGGCCGATGGTGGCTCTGGAACTGATGGCCCGTGAGGGCATGGTCAGGCCGCGGAGGGAGTCGGAAGGGCACATAGTACTGCCGAAGCTGGTGAAAGCTGGTGGAGGGAAGGTGCCTGAGGATTGTGTAGGTGTCTGAAGTGGCATGTAAGGCGAGGAGATTGACCATGGGTCTAACAACTCCAGAAAGCGTCGGGAAGCTACAGAGGGCATTGCACGCGAAAGCGAAGGAATCACCCGAAATGCGCTTCTACAGTTTGTACGACAAGATCTATCGGAGGGACATCCTGTGGTTTGCCTACCGGATCCAAAGGAAGAACAATGGAGGTCCGGGAGCGGACGGGGTGAGCTTTGAGCAGATCCAGGAGTACGGAGTGGGGGAGTGGCTGGGTGAACTGGCGGAGGAACTCAGAAATAAACGCTACGGTCCATCGCCGGTAAAACGGCAATGGATAGAGAAAAGCAGCGGAGGCAAAAGGCCGCTGGGTATCCCGACGATCCGGGACCGGGTGGTTCAGACGGCCGCTGTTTTAGTGTTGCAGCCGATATTCGAGGCGGATTTTCATCCGCAGCAGCACGGATATCGTCCGGCCCATAGTGCAGAAGATGCGGTAAAGGAGGTGCATCGTCTGCTGACTGAGGGTTACACCGAGGTAGTGGATGCGGACCTGAGCGGGTATTTCGACAGCATTCCTCATGAGGAGCTGATGAAGTCGGTGGCGCGTCGAGTCAGCGACGGTTCCGTGCTGGAGCTGATCAAGATGTGGCTTGAGATGCCGGTGGAGGAGACTGATGAGGATGGGAATACCCACAGGAGCACCCGAGCGAGAGATGAGCGCCGGGGCACCCCCCAGGGAGCTTCGATATCGCCGCTTTTGGCCAACATCTACATGCGCCGCTTTATGGTGGCGTGGGAGGTGTTGGGCGTGGCGGATGCGCTGAAAGCTCACATAGTCAATTATGCGGATGATTTTGTCATCTGCTGCCGGGACGCGGCGGAGGAGGCGATGGAAGCGATGCGAACTCTGATGCAGCGACTGGGATTGACGGTGAATGAACGCAAGACCTGCCTGTGTAGCGTGCCGGAGGAATCTGTTAGGTTTCTGGGATACCGAATAGGAGAATGCTATTCACCGAAGACAGGACGCCGCTATATCGGGACGGAGCCACGAAAGAAGCGTGTCAAGGGTCTGTTCCGGGATATTAGTGAGCAGACGTCGGCGAAACATACGACGATGGAGAGGGCTGAAATAGTCAAAAAGCTCAACGCGAAATTGCGCGGATGGGCAAACTACTTCAGTCTTGGTCCTGTGTATAAGGCCTACCGCAAGATAGATGCACATGTGCGGAAGAGGCTACGTCAGTGGCTGTGGCGGAAACACAAGCAGCACGGATGGGCGCCCTGCAGATGGACGGATGATATGCTGTATGGGACGATGGGCCTGATCCGGCTGACTGATATACGCCGCAACTTTTCGTGAGCGAAGGGCGTGATAAGCAGTCCGAAAGCCGGATGCGGGAAATCCGCATGTCCGGTTTGACGAGAGGGGACTGGAAACGTGATATGGTCGAGATATTGTGGCACCCGCAAACGAAAGGGCGGGAAACAGAGAAAACAAACGTCGACCTAACCCAGACGCGCCAGTCTTCGACTCTACAGCGGAGGGCGAACCGCTGTCTTTAGACTCAGATTACAGACTGTGCAGCGAGGTCTGATGTCAAAGGAATGCTCGGCGTTCAAACGAATTGGGCCTGCAAGCTTGCTGAATCGCCTATGCGATCCTTCTATCGAAGTGCTTCCGTCGTTTCGTCTCCTACTCGGGCGGCTTCCGATTGCTACCGGTTGGAGCAACAGTTACCGGGCAAATATAATCTCCTGCTGAAATCCTGTGCCTTTCCACGGCACACGTAGAAATGCGGGTTAGTCACCGCAGTGGATGCAAAAGCGCCACCCGCGCGTTTTCCTTGATGCTGGCGCCCACCTCGGACACAACCAGCACCGTCTCTATCGGACCTTCCAGTGCCAGGGTCGATGCCATGTGGCAGCCGCAGGCAAGGATGCGCGCGTTGGGCACAAGCAACATACCGTCCGTAGCCGCTTTGATGGATTCGTTGAAAACAACCCGGTAATGTCCCCCTTCCAGATCCCACCAGCCGTAGTCGTCATCCTCGGAGCGTTTTACGGACTCGATTTCTTCACAGCAGCATTCTTCGTGCTCGCTCCCGCCGAAATCGATCTGTCCGCTATCTTCAATCGAAAAGATCTGATCGATCGTCAGATGCACTCCCCGGGCATCGACCTGTTTGTCCTTGTAGATCGTTCCGCTCAAGAAACTATCAAACAGTTCATCCGGTTCCATACCTGTTACCTCCTTCAAGAAGTCAAACCAGAGTTCTGCTGTCGGATGGACAGGTTACTGAGTACATTTTAGGGGGTTGAGGGAAGGCTGCAAACTGAGAGGGAAGCAAGGTACCGTAACGCACAGGGACTTAAGGGACGGGAGGGACATAAGAGACTCCATATCGACCGCAACCACCAATAGAGAGGGCAGAAACATCGGTTTTACCTCTTCTGCCAGCGGTCTTTTTTCTCCAGCACGGACCTGGAATCATCCCCTTTGAGCCATGCTCTGGCCTTCTTATCGCCACGCAGATAGGTATCCCAGAAGGCCGTGCTCAGGGCAAGAATGGCGCGATGGTGATTCGGGTTTCTCTCTCCCGTATCCCGCCAGAGAGCTTTTTCGGTAAACGCACTGTGCTCGGCGTTGTGGAGCACCAGCTGGTATTTATCGCCGGCAGGCAGGGCCGGAAATACACTCAAACGATCTTCAACGTCCGTATCCCCGATTTCGGCGGTGTCTTTCGTCCCCGTCATTAGCATCCAGGGTCTCTTGACTTTGCGAAATGCCTTGTTCGGATCCCCTCCGCCGTGGGGAGGGCTCGGGCTCATCATTATGGCGGCTTTGATGCGGGAATCGCTGAACCGTTTCCGGAACCAGAAAACCTGTCCGCTTACCGCCTGGGTGGTCACAGCCCCGAATGAATGTCCGGACATACCGACTCGCCCGAAGTCAAGGCGCCCCCCGAGAGTATGGTCTACCGTATTGTCCCATTTCTCCAGCCGGTCGAGAACGCACACGACATCTTTGACACGGTGTTTGAAATTGCGTGCGTTTGCGGCTTTTTTCAGAGCCGCCATCCGCTTATGCGCCGGTTTGCCTTTCCAGACCGATGTATCGCTGCCCGGATGCTGGAGAAATACCGCCACATACCCCCGCGCCGACCAGTGTTTGCCCAGGTAGGAGCAGCCCTCTCTCGATCCTCCGAGACCGTGACTGAAAAGCACGATCGGCGCGGGTGTTTTTCCCGCCGGCATATAGACTCGGATTGGGATTTTTCTATCGCGTTTCTTGTCATTAATTGACATATCGATGGTTTTTGTCTCTGCATCATCCGGAACCGCCAGTGGATCGTAAACATCTTTCCCCGCTGCGGAAACCGCATTCAGAGACAGCGCAAAAAGGCTTAAAAACCAGACACTCAGAAGGCGGTGGCAATTTTGACACATAACTATTTCCTCCCGGCAACTGCCAACAAGTCAAAAGCAAGCTGACGTTCTTTATCCACCATAGCAGAATTCCATTGAAGCCGGATTTTGATCTTCTATCTCGACATTCAACGCCCGTGGCTCAGCAATCTATTTCACCACGATGTTGACGATGCGGTTGGGGACGACGATTACTTTGGCGATATCTTTGCCTTCGATGCGCTGCTGGATGCTCTCCAGCTCAAGCGCCTTTTCCCGAAGCAACTCTTCGTCGGCATCCCTCTCGGCCATGAGACGATCGCGTACTTTCCCGTTCACCTGCACCGGAATCTCGATTTCATCGAAACGAGCCGCCTCCTCATCGAAATCCGGCCA
>JAGXLK010000354.1 GCA_018334735.1 Planctomycetota bacterium
AGTTGACTTCGCCAACTCCGAAGAAGAAGATAAAGAATCAGTCCCGTCCCGGCCACATACAGAAAACCTTTGACCGATTGCAGAAAAGAAAGGGCTCTTTCCCCCACCGCAAACTGTTCCGCAAAACGGTCACTCAGAAGTATCCACGCAAATCCCAAACACAGATATATTAAGGTGATAAATAGGGGCCCCCGTCTGAGCCGGTCCTCAAGTTTCCCCATTCTACTTTTCCTCGGCAATCTTTCTGAACTTTTCTATGTTCCCCGACACATTATCTGCCCAACTCTGCTCATCTATTAAACAACAAAAATGCAATTGGCCTCTGTTCGAGGTAATCTTTCACGAAATTCCTCTCCAAACACCTGATAATTTCGTGAATACCGTCAATCTTCCCCGTGCCATGAGTCCCCCTCGCTGGCCGTCTTATAACCCTATCTTACAAACCACCTGCAAAGTGTCAAGTCAATCGGCGGGCTGGCAGTCGCTCAAAATTGCAGGCTTTTTATGCACGGCTCTTACACCAACTCTACCGGAAAAAGGTGCCTGGCTCCGCTGTAACCTTTATCGGAGCAATCACATTTTGGGCTTTTCTTTGGCAATAATCACACAGGTCCGCCACCAAGAGCTGGACTTGCGAAGTCGTTTCCTTTACATGATACTATATTAAACTTGCTCGGCTCGGACGAATTGACAAATATCGTCCTGCGAGAGGCAGTACCCATAAATCGGTTCAGACGTGCAGCATTTCCGGTTTTCTAATTCAAGACGATTTTTTGCTCCTCACCGCAAGCTAAAAAGGTATTTCTGTACTATGGAACCTACCTTCGAAAATGTCGAGGACGTCGCCACAGGAGGACTTCAAATTGCGGGGGCTGGCATGTACCTGGTCGATTCCCGGGGTAAGATCACAGATTGGAACCGGTACGCTGAAAAGTTAACAGGCTGGTCCCGCAAAGACGTCATCGGTAAACATTGTTCGAACATTCTCAATGCTCAAGACGCCGACGGGCGCTCCACGTGTTTGAACGGATGCCCCATGAAAACGGCCTTTCAAGAACAGCGGGTCGTCGAACGTGATTTACCACTTGTCTTTCTTCAGCGGAAAGCAGGTGATGACATTGCAGCAAGAATGACTGTTTCACCTGTCACTGACGAACGCGACAACGTCATCGGTGGAATCTGTCTTTTTGTGGATATGACAGAATACGAAAAAGGGCGTCGCCAGCTGGAAAAACAAGCCACAACTGACAAATTGACCGGTCTGAATAATCGATCAGCTTTCAACAAACAGATTCGGTCGTTCGTCAGCTGGGCCGAACGCTACAAACGCAAGCTCAGCCTGCTCTTTATCGATGTCGACGATTTCAAGGATTATAATGACAGATACGGACACGAAGAGGGTGACATCGTCCTCGGGCGTCTCGGCCAGATGCTTCGAAACGAAACACGAGCCACCGACATGGCATTCCGCTGGGGAGGGGAAGAATTTGTATTGGTGCTTCCGGAATCAGAATTTTTGGGGGCCCGCCGTCTCGCTGAACGTCTCCGTAAAAAGTTCGCCAGACTGGAATTCCACCCCGCGGGGGCCCAAAAACCGGTGAGCAAAACGGTGAGCATTGGAGTAGCTCAACACGAAACGGCCATAACGCCTGATGAACTCCTTAAGCGCGCCGACCGAGCCATGTATTGTGCGAAAAATCGGGGCAAAAATGCCGTGGCAGCCTGGTCGGAAGAAAAAAACTCCAATTCGCCCGATCGGCCTGGTTGTTAGTCCCTCGGGACATGAAACACCCCGAAAATGCATCTACGCTGACTACCAAAAGGCCAAACGGCGGGATAGAAGAGACTCCGCAGAGAAATGTCCGATACCCAGCTCCCCGCAGAATCTTCGGCAAATACGGGATCCCTTCGTTTAACGTCCAACCGCGGGATATCTGACCCAGCATTCCATTTTTCTGGGGTGGCAGTCCGGACATCAAGCACGACTGGCGCAACACTGTGGAGATGGACAATAACAGCTGCTCAAAATCACCCCGTCCTCCGCCAACACATCGATATTTGGCGTAGGGAGATCGTAGCCTTAGCAGCCGACGAACCGCCCGGTGTCGTGTGTGATAATGTGCAATATATTCGGCGGGGGCAAATCTTAACCTTGCTGTTCGGGAATCCCCGTGAATTATCGCCTTAAAGGGAAACTGTAAAGCCGCCACGGCTGGCTGTGCAAAAGGAACTCAGGGTCAGAAAAGAAATATCAGATGGTCCATTACAGGCACCAGTTCGGCTTGACGAAAATCGAAAATACGAGTAGCATCCCAAATCGACATTAATCGAGAAAAACGTTGACTTTCAAGGTCGGGAGGTGGCAAATGGCGCGCCTGTTTCTCGGACTCGATAGCAGCACACAAAGCCTGTCCGCGATGGTTATTGATCTGGACTCAAAAGAGGTCGTCTACGATGATTCGATAGCGTTTGATGAGGAGCTTCCTCACTACGGGACGGAAAACGGTGTGCTTCGGGCCGACGATCCGAAAGTCGTTCACAGTCCGCCTCTCATGTGGGTGGAAGCGCTCGATCTGGCATTTTCACGGCTTCAAGAAAGCGGCGTCGACCTCGGGGAGATTCTCGCTGTCTCCGGGTCGGGTCAGCAGCACGGATCCGTTTACATGAATTCCACCGCTTCGCAGGTTATCGGTGGTCTGGACCCCGATGAAGACCTTGCGAATCAACTTGAAGGCATTTTTTCACGCGAGACAAGTCCGATCTGGATGGATTCTTCCACCGAAGAGGAGTGCGAAGAGATCATGGCTTCCCTCGGGGGCATGCGAGAAACGGCTGCAGCCACTGGTTCGGCCGCGTTCGAACGTTTCACCGGACCTCAGATCCGCAAGTTTTACAAAAACGATTCTGAAGGCTACGAGAATACCGCACACATCGCCCTGGTTAGCTCGTTTATGGCATCGATTCTCGCTGGCCAGATCGCTCCCATCGACCATGGCGATGGCGCGGGGATGAACTTGATGGATATCGAGAACAAAACCTGGCATCAGGACGCTGTTCGGGCCACAGCTCCCGACCTCGCCGACAAATTGCCGGAACTTGCTCCCAGTTCTACTATCATTGGAACGGTCTCACCCTATTTTGCCGAAAAATATGGGCTGAATTCGGACGCACAAGCCCTGGTGTGGTCAGGAGATAACCCCAACAGTCTGATCGGTGTGGGGCTGGTCAAACCGGGCATGGTAGCTATAAGTCTCGGCACAAGCGATACGTATTTCGGCTTCATGGAAGAATGTCACACAGATCCGCGGGGTGAAGGCCATGTGTTTGGAGCCCCCACGGGCGATTATATGACGCTGATTTGTTTTAAGAATGGGTCGCTCGCGCGGGAGAATATCCGGGATACCTACGACCTGGATTGGGAAGGTTTTTCCGAGGCACTGAAAAACACGCCGCCGGGAAACGACGGCAAAATGATGCTGCCTTATTTTGAGCCAGAGATTGTACCTAAAGTGCTCGACCCGGGCGTCCGACGACTCGATCTGGACGAAGATGATGCCGAGGGGAACTGCCGCGCTGTGGTCGAGGCCCAGATGATGTCGATGCGGATCCATTCGGCGTGGATGGGACGGCGTCCGAAAGAAATTCGTGCTACCGGCGGAGCCTCGGCCAATGAAGCGATCCTGCGGATCATGGCCGACGTGCAGAATTGCCCGGTATACCGGTTCGAAGTCTCCAATAGCGCCGCTCTCGGGGCAGCTCTTCGGGCAGCACAGGCACAACTGGATGGACAAGATGCTGATTCCGACTGGGACACTGTAGTTGCCGGTTTCACCGAGCCGGTCGCGGGTTCCAAAATTGAACCCGACCCCGAGGCCGCCGGCGTTTACGACGACCTGATCGAAAAGTTCCGCCGTTTCGAACAACAGGCGCAGGAATAGATTTGCGTGCGAAACTCCTGGGACTCGTGCGCAATCGTATGAGGTGGGCTTTCAGCCCATGTCTTTCCGGCGCTGGCCCATTCCCAGACCTTCGTGGTCCGTTGGGCTTCCATGAAAAAGCCCCCGTCAAGGCTTGAAGGCAAACTGGATCCCGAAGTAACGACGGATCCCGGCCCTGAAAGGGTCCCTCATAAAAGCCCGGGCTGCAGAGGGCTGAATGTGCCATTTTACTGAGCCATTTGCGTTGATCATAAATATTGGCACAGGCGGGACTCAGCATGGCCAGAAAAAAGTTTTTACCCCACAATTGTAGGCTAAATCCTTAAGCACGCCGGGA
>JAGXLK010000355.1 GCA_018334735.1 Planctomycetota bacterium
CCAATCAGCTCGTAAGAACCGTCTAAAGAGCAAGTTAAAACATGTAGCGACAAACTGGAATTAAATGAGCCAACCGGGGTTCTCTTTTGCTTTTCTGGCGGGTTGTCACACCGCCCGCATGACGATACCACGAGTGCCAATGTCCCCACAACGGCCGTCCAGCAGAGGAACCGTTTATATGTTCTCAACATTTCTGGTCTCTTAAAAAAACAGAATTCACACATGCGAATTAACCTGTACATGAACATTATTTATGCTCACAGCTCCTAAGGTACTAGTCCAGCGCGAATTGGCAAATTTCCATATGCATATTTAACCACCTTGTGCCGGGATTGCAGTTGGGGGGGGCGGAGGCACAGTTGGCATCGGGAAAGGCGGACTATTACCCATAACTGGAGGAAGACGCTTAGTTGATAGTTTTGCCCGCCAGCTGACCGGCGGTGGCTTCACCGGCTTTGTTAGCCCTCCAACTGGTATCCAGGCTGCAGGGCTAGTCTTTTCCCACCTCAGCACCTTTTCGCGTGTTTCACTCTTTAAATAGACTGTGTACTCGTAAACTGCAACCCCCAGGTACCCTTTTGCTTTTCTCTTCTGACACATCATTATCTTAAATATATGGTATCTATCGAGAAGTGGATAAACAGTTTTCATCGGCAGATACCATTCACCCGGCCCCCTTATATCTACCGTCAGTCCATATTGTATAGCTGGCCCAATGGTTCTGTAACCAATAGGACCAACCACTTGCAGAAACCGCCCCAGTTCCGCGCTCATCATACGGTGGCGAAAGTAGTAGAGGCCACTTTCCTCATCCAATCGCCGACCCTGAAACAGATAGCGATTGCGGACTTTCGATCGGCGCACCGGCATGCCGTTCTTGTTCAAAACACTCGGCTCCCCGTACGCTGTGTAGGCGTATCTCTCGGTCGCCATCGGCATATTCAAACCCCGTCTCCTCTTACCCCGAATGACCGCATTAATTCGCTTTCGACACCAGTCAGAGCCTAATCTCAGCGGCCACAAAAGTCAAAAAATATCGAACATCAACTTCTTGGCCAGCATCCCCCGGACCGCTTAGAATCCGAAAACACCCCCCGAAAAACGGACGTAAGGGGGATATAGAGGGTTCGATTTGTCACAACTAACTGGCCAGACACCGTTTGCTCTGGCCCGACCCCGTTAGAACGAGTATCTCTGAGATCTTGCTGATACAATTTATTTGCCATGACATTGTACCCATAACCAAACCCGACCATCGAGTGGTTCAGTGTACGACCTCCAATCCCGGGATGCTGTCTTTTAGATCTTTTATTCCCTGCTCAGTGACATTGGTATTCGTGAGACGTACCCACCAGAGATTTTCGCACCCCTCTAGATGTTTCAATCCCGCATCCGTGATTTTAGTGCGGCCGAGGTCAAGGCGCCGCAAATTCCTGAACTCTCGCAGATGTTTCAGACCTGAATCGGTAATCTTCGTCAATTGCAAATCAAGTGCCCGCAGGTTCTCCAGATCCGTCAATTCACGTAGCCCTTTATCGGTGATTTTAGTCATAAAAAGTTCAAGCTCCCGCAGGTTCTCCAACGCTTTCAGGTATCTGACGTTTGCATCGGTAACGCTTTTCGGAAGGCTAAGCTCCTGCAGATTCTCCAAACGCTTGAGCCGTCTGAGCGCGTCGTTGCTGATATCCCTGCACCAAAGTCTGAGTTTTTGCAGGCGCTCCATCTTCTCCAGGTAGGATATAGATTTTGCGCTAATTTCCGGAACCGACATATCAAGTTGCCGCAGTTTTCTCAGCTGCTGCAGATGAGAAAGACCGGTATCAGTAACCTTTCTCGAACTGAACTTGAGCGTCCGCAGATTCTTCAGAGATTCAAGATAAGCCAGGTCGGCGTCCGTGACCTTTTCCGGCCTAACATCAGAAGTTGTGGTCATAAGGTCAAGGTGCGTCAAATTTGTCAACTTGCTGATGTGAGGAAGTCCGCGGACTACCTCCATCCGATCGGGCAAATGAAGCACACTAAGTTTCTTGAGGCCAACAAGGTGCCGGAGACCCTTGTGAGTAACCTCCGTCTGCCGAAGATCTAGCCAGGACAACTCGTTCAACCCTTGCAGGTGCATCAATCCCACATCTGTGATCTCAGTTCCACGTAGCTGAAGCCACCAAAGATTGTTGAGACCCTCCAAATGCCCCAGAGCTTTGTCCGTAATATCTGTGTTGCCAAGGGACAACCTCTCGAGCTTTTTTAACCCGTGCAAATGTACCAGGCCGGCATCGGTGATTTGCGTATTGTAGAGACCAAGCGAGCGGAGCTTGTTCAGCTTGGCCAGGTGGGCCACCCCCGCGTCTGAAAGTCGAGTTCTGCCCACACGCAGATGCCTCAACTCTTTCAACCGCTGTAACTCTTTGAGACCGGTGTTTGTGATCTTGGTCCCGCTAAGCCCAAGCTCTTCCACGTGTTTTAATGTACTTAGATGCTTCAGTCCCGCGTCGGTGATGGCGGTGTGCCGAAGGGCAACTTGGCGAAGATTTTTGAGGCCTCGCAAGTGTTGTAAGCCCGCATCGGTAATTTCGGTGTTGGAGACAAAAAGCTCATGCAGACTGTTAAAATCTCGCACGTGGTGCAGGCCGATGTCGGTAATTTTTGTACGTCTGATGTCAAGCGACCGCAGGTTCTGCAAGCCCCTTAGGTGAAGCAGCCCGGCATCACTGATTTCCGTGCCGGCCAGGCGAAGCTCCCGCAGCTTTTCCATTCCCTTCAGGTAAAGTAGCCCCTCATCGGTGATTTCAGCCCCCCACGTGGCAAACCTTCGCAGGTGGTTCAGTCCTTGGAGATGAACAAGATGCTCGTCGTTTGTATCGCGAGGCAACCTGAGCCCCGGAATGTTCTGATCCTTGATCTCCCTTCCGAGAGCCTTCCAATCCACACGCTCGGTCGGAGCAATCGGCTCGACGGTCCACATAGCGCAAGCGGGAATCTGTATCGGTTCCTCTGAAGGGGTGGGACCGAGTAATTGAGTACCCCCGCTATTGTCGCTCTCATGAAAAACCCAAATGTTAAGGCACAGTTTTGAGTTGAAATTCCGGGGCCCATACCGCTCCTGCCGTTTTGTCTCGGCCGCAATGCCCATCCCTGCAGCCCCCAACAATCCGCACCCAAAAGAGATCAAATAAAGCAGAAGACAGGGCGCTACGCATCGCTCAAAGCTGGTCAATCTTAAAGAATACATCGCTTAATCCCTTTCGGAATTTATTTTATTTTGCCGCTTCTGTACTCGCATCTGGAACAGTTTTGTGTCAGCCGCATTTGAATTCACCAAGCGTTTTTTGCTCTTTTCAGAAGAAAGATGCTGGATCGGGCGCTTGACCCTTACACCCCGTTTCTTTGGCGCTTTTTTCTTCGCAGACAACGGTTCCGGGCTTAGCCTCACGGGGACTCCAAAAACTGCAGGTGCCACTTCCGTGCTTAACGAATTGAGGTTGCTCCCAGTCGCCCGCTGTATCAGAACAAATCCAAACGCATTTGCAAGGACCTTGATACCCTCGAAATGGACCTGTGGTAGTCGGTTGGGGAATAGCATGTGAGAAACGACACACGATCTCAGTGCATTCGTGGTGATCGACACGTTCTTCTTCGAGAAATACCTTCTGCTCCTCTTTTGGGTCCGGTTCATTCTTTAGCGCAGACAATTTTTCAGAAAAGTCGGGGTATTCCTGTGACAAGAGTCTTTCCAGAGCCGACTCTCCTGGGGGGCTTTGGAGTCCCGGAACATCGCTTGGACGGGGAAGATGCGCGTAATCAATTCCATGCAGCCGAAGATCCTCATATGGGCTAAAGGACTCACCTATTTGCCCCACTGACTTGTCAAATTCCAAAGTTTTCAGTTGGAACTTTGGCTCACGCATTTCTTCAAGCTCATCCTTCGTAACAATATGGTCAAAAAGAGGATGGGGATATCCCCAATATTCATATCCAAAACGCACAATATTTGAATCTACCTTGACCGGCGGCGGCCTGTCCTTTTGAAGTCCTGACGGATCTGCCCAGTAAACGGGGATTGATCCAGCAAACAAATAAGGCATTGGGCCGACTAAATGCGGATCCCTCTGCAAAAACCTCCCCAGCTCGCTACTCATCATCCGATTGCGGAAGTAGTACAGCCCCGATTCCGAGTCATATCTTCGCCCCTGGAACATATACTGGTTGCCGACGACTGACTTAGCCCGCTCGTTGCCGCCCGGATCAAGGATCGTCGCTTCCCCGTAGGCGC
>JAGXLK010000356.1 GCA_018334735.1 Planctomycetota bacterium
CGCGCCTGAAAAATCCGAGGGAACAACGGAAGAGGAACCTGAAAAAGGCGACGAAGAAGCCGAAATCGATGAAAATGAAGAAGAGCAACCGGCCAAAGATGTGGATACTGTGGATACTGTTGGTTACTGAAAATGCTTGTCTCCGATCCCTTCTATCAAGCGCAAAAGATTTGGATTCCGCGCGCTCCCCATGTATAATTACACCTACACTTAAGGTGTGCTTCCCGGTGGTGTAATTGGTAACACAGCAGGTTTTGGTCCTGCCATTCCAGGTTCGAGTCCTGGCCGGGAAACCAATATTGTGGCCGTCGGGCCCTTGAGCTCGACGGCCTTTTTTCGTTCCGCTGCCGAATCGAAACCTCAGCAAAACTGGATATTTCAGGAATTCGGAGCGATAACCCATACAAGAAATATTGGCGAGAGATTACATGTAAAATCGGAAGGGCGGGGCGGAATGCAAATCAGTTCTGTGCTCAAATGAAACGGTCTTTTGGAACTGGTAGAATAAATAATACATCCATGTTCGTGTTCCATCTTTCGACTTAAACACGCAGGGCGCCCCTTCTCAGCATCCGGAACACTCGCGCCAAAGCCGGATCCGCTTCTGAATGGCAGCGATACCAAACATGAAAAGAATAAATAAAACTGCACAGGTCATACTTGACAGCGTTGCCGATGGGGTATTCACCATCGACAAAGAAAGGCATATCCAATCCTTCAATAAAGCGGCACAACAAATAACTGGTGTACCTCGAGAGCAGGCGATCGGGGAACCCTGTTGGGAAGTATTCCGTGCCAGCATCTGCGAATCGGAATGTGCGCTCAAGCATACCCTGGAGACGGGTCGGCCAGTAGTCAACCGAGCAGTCTATATCGTTAACGCTTCCGGCGAACGCATCCCTATCAGCATTTCCACGGCTATCCTCCGCGACGAAAACGGGGAATTTCTCGGCGGTGTTGAAACCTTCCGCGACCTGAGCCTCGTGGAAGAACTGCGCCGCGAGGTCACAAAACACTATACTTTTTCGGATATTATCAGTAAAAATCACCGGATGCAGGAAATATTCGATGTTCTTCCCCGTATCGCCGATAGCGAAAGCACCGTTCTTATCGAAGGTCAAAGCGGAACCGGGAAAGAACTCGTCGCCCGCGCAATCCACAACCTCAGCCCCCGCAGCGAAGGCCCTCTTGTTACGGTCAATTGCGGGGCACTCCCCGATTCACTTCTGGAATCAGAACTTTTTGGTCACGTCGCAGGCGCTTTTACCGACGCCAAAAAAGATAAACCCGGTCGCTTTGCCCGAGCCGAAAGTGGAACAATATTTCTGGATGAAATCGGCGATGTCTCACCCGCCCTCCAGGTCCGCTTGCTGCGTGTGCTGCAGGAAAAAACATACGAACCCCTTGGAGGAACGAAACCCCAAAAAGCCGACGTCCGCGTGCTGACCGCAACAAATAAAGATCTCTCAGAACTGGTTGAAAAAGGAGATTTCCGAAAAGATCTTTACTATCGGGTGAACGTTGTGAGCGTTAAACTGCCCCCCCTGAAGGAGCGGCGCGACGACATTCCGTTGCTCATCGACCATTTTCTGAGCCATTTGCGTAAACTCCAGCGTAAAGAAGTGAATGATATCTCTCCTGAAGCACTGAACATATTGATGAACCACGACTTCCCCGGAAATATCCGTGAACTGGAAAATATCATTGAACATGCGTTCGTCGTCTGCGATGGAGCCATGATTGAGCCACGCCACCTCCCTGAAAACCTGCGCGAATCGCAATCTTCCGCCTCTCTCCCGACCGGTAAAACACTGAAAGAGCTCGAAGCCCACTGGATCTATCATGCCCTTGAGCGAAATGACTGGAATCGCACGAAGACCGCCGACGAACTGGGGATCCACAAAACAACACTCTGGCGTAAAATGAACTCCTACGATATCTCCCACCCGGAAAACCGGTGAACCGAATTTCACCAGCACCGCCCTTTTGCATTATGCAACACGCCAACCGGCGAATAGATGCATAATGCAACGCCTCGGGGTGAAGTGGCTACGCCACAATTCCTATTTATTATTCTCCATCCTCTTTCACTGCAGTGACTTACGTTATCCAAACAACTCTGGCACACGCTGCTGGCATGTAATATGCATTATATAACCTGAAAAAGGTTAAATGTGGCGAAAACGATTGCAATTCCCAATTGGAATGGTCGAGTTTCTCCTTTATTCGATACCGCTCTCAGCGTTACTCTCGTCGAAATTGAGAACAACTCTGAGGTCGGAAGGATGGCGGAGAATATTCAGAGTCCACGTCCTGAACAGCGCGTTGAGCTGCTGGTTCAATTCGACGTGGAAACGCTGATATGTGGCGCGATTTCGCGCCCGCTCGCTCACAGGGCTCAGGTCTCCGGCATTCAGGTTATTGGGTGGATCACCGGTCAGCTTGAGAAGGTTCTCGCGGCGTATTTAACCGGCCAGTTGCCTGCAGACCGGTTCATGATGCCCGGACGCATAACGGAGCCCTGGCGAGAGCATCATTCGCGCAACATGCGAAATTAATACTTGCTCTGTTTGAATTCAAAATAGAAATTAACAAATTACGGAGGATGAATCATGCCAGGTGGTGATGGTACAGGGCCCGCTGGATTCGGACCAATGACAGGACGTGCGGCCGGTTATTGCGCCGGTTACTCCGTACCCGGCTTTATGAATGCCATACCGGGCCGGGGATACCGGGGTTGGGGCCGCGCACCACAAGCCAGATGGGGCAGTTACGCGTATGGAGCTCCCTATGCGGCTTCAGCTCCATATGGCGCTCCAAACTCTTACGGAATGATGGCACCCAGTAATGAATTGAATTATCTCAGACAACAAGCCGAATACCTGCAAACAACACTGGATCAGATCCAGCAACGCATCGAAACACTTGAAGAATCCGTAGAATCCGAAGAATAACCGCAAAAATTCATGAGGTTGGCCGGAACTGGCCTCCGGCCGCTCGCGGGGATGAGAGGTTCTTGCGCTCCCCTGCTCATCCCCGCGTATTTATTTTAAGGGAGGACACTCAACCGTGGAAATTGCTGTTACAACGACTGGCCCGAATTTGCAGGATGATATTGATCCCCGTTTTGGCCGTTGTTCTTACTTCCTGTTTGTGGATACCGACACACTGGATTTTGAAGCTATCAACAACCCGAACGCAACGGCTGGTGGAGGAGCAGGAATTCAGTCCGCCCAGATGATGGTCGATCGGGGGGTAAGCACCGTCCTTACCGGGAATTGCGGTCCCAATGCTTTTCAAGTCCTTAACTCCGGCGGAATCGATGTGATCGTTGGCGTATCCGGCAATGCAGAAGACGCCGTTCAGGAATTCAAATCGGGAGCTTTATCTCAGTCAGGACAGGCAAATGTGGAATCTCATTTCGGCGTCGGAGGAGGAACCGGTCGTGGGATGGGGGGCGGAATGGGCCGTGCGGGCGGAGGGAATATGGGAGGAGGAAGACGACAAAATATTCAGCCTTCCGCATCTCAAACGCCTGCTCCTCAATCGCAACCCCAAAATTCCGGCTCCGAGTTGCAAAGCCTCCGGGACTCTGCAGAAAAACTTGAGGATCAACTGGAACAAATCCAGGAACGAATTTCCCAGTTACAACAATCAGAGCCCTCGGGCGCCATCGCCGTCGTCAACGAAGAAGAGTGTGATGCTTGCGGAGCCTGTGCGCAGGTCTGCCCCGAGAATGCGATACAAATCAACGGAATTGCCCGTATCGACGAAAATCTTTGCACCGGCTGCGCTGCATGTGTTCCCGAATGTCCTACTGGCGCCATTTCGCTACAAAAAAGATGAAAGACCGGCGGAACAACCTATCCAACAGTAAAAATCGCCCGGGGGGAAATACAGATGCCGACATATGAATATAAGTGTCAGAAAACCGGCAAACACTTTGAATTCATCCAAACAATGACAGACCCACCGCACGAAAAGTGTCCCGAATGCGGTGCTCCACTCAAGCGTATTATTACCGGTGGCTGTGCAGCTGTTTTCAAGGGCAGCGGTTTCTACGCAACTGATTACGCAAGTTCCTCACCCAAGAAACACGAGTGAACTCCTCACAATGCGGGGGAAATTGAGGCTGTTCCCCGCTTCCCGGTAGACGCTAATACAGCTTTTGCCTATACTCTCTGATAGGGAAGTGGAGGCCTATTATTTTTCATCTGCGGTTTATTTGTGTTCAGAAAACCTTTCGCCAGCAAAAGTTGCTTCTTTT
>JAGXLK010000357.1 GCA_018334735.1 Planctomycetota bacterium
TTATCGCCACGGTTGACGCGCATGTGTTTACCCGCGGGAACTTTATGTTCCGACTCGTAATCGGTTTCCGGATCCTGGACACTGATAACAGTCCGTCCTCGTTTTCGCTCGATATCGGTCACCACACCGTCAATATCACTCATGACAGCCGGATTTTTCGGTTTGCGGGCCTCGAACAGCTCGGTCACACGCGGCAATCCTCCTGTGATATCCTGCGTACGCCTCACCTCTCGCAGAGTTCGCGCCAGACGCGTGCCGGCTATAATCTCATCCCCCTCATCCACCTCGATAATCGCTTTCTCGGGGATAGGATAAAGGGCCAAGATTTCTTCACCTTCCCCTTCAACCAGGATCTGAGGGTGCATATCACCCTCATGCTCCATGATCACTTTTCTCGATGTTCCGTGGACAATATCGCGCTCGATCTTAAAGGTTTTTCCTTCAACGATATCTTCATAGCGAATCGTTCCGCCCACTTCGGCGATGATGGGCGTGTAGTGGGTATCCCATTGGATGATCAGATCATCCTCTTCCACCTCATCGCCTTCTTCCACCATCAATTCTGCGCCGATGGGAATATTATGGCGTTCTACCTCACGTTCTTTCTCATCAACAAGGGCCAACTCGCCCTGTCGGCTGATGCAGACCCGCCGTCCGTCAGGACCTTTGGCAACCCGAAGATCTTCGAGATCAACAACTCCGCCACGGGCAGCTCGTATTTCGCTTTCTTCCGCGCCCCCCATCGCCACGCCGCCGATGTGGAATGTTCTCATCGTGAGCTGTGTGCCGGGTTCACCGATCGATTGAGCGGCGACGATACCAACGGCCAGCCCCCGCTCAGCGAGGCGTTTCCGCGAAAGGTCCATGCCGTAGCACATAGCACAGATACCATTGGAACTTTCACAGGTAAGCGGCGAGCGCACTCGAATTTTCATCCGTGGGTCAAACTCTTCAATTTTACGGGCAATTTCTTCCGTAATTATCTGGTTTTCTTCGACGATAACCTCGTCAGTAATCGGATGCACGAACGTATCCCGCGCAATCCGTCCTGTAATAATATCCCGTAATGGAACTTCAATCCGGTCGCCGCGGATAACGGGCCCCTTGGTCATTCCGTTTGCGGTTCCGCAATCGATCTCACTAATAATGACGTTCTGCGCGACATCCGCAAGCCGCCGGGTCAGATACCCACTGTCCGCGGTTTTAAGAGCCGTGTCAGCCAGCCCTTTTCGTGCACCATGGGTCGAACTGAAGTATTCCAGCACGCTTAAGCCTTCACGGAAATTGGCTCGAATAGGGGCTTCAATAATTTCACCACCAGGTTTGGCCATCAACCCGCGCATTCCCGCCAGCTGGCTGATCTGAAGTCCCTTGCCTCGGGCTCCTGACGCCATCATAAGCCACACGGGGTTATTGTAGGGTTCGCCATCGCGCTCGTCCGTTCGCAATGCCTCGAATACTTCTTCTGCTACTGCTTCGGTGGTGGCATTCCACTCATCAATGACTCGTTGAGACCGCTCAATATCCGTGATAGCGCCTTCGCGGAAGTGCTCGGTAATCTCATCCACAGTCTCCTGAGTCTCATCAAGCAGCTCCTGTTTGTTGGGAGCAGCACGAAGATCGGTCATCGCAAAGGATAGGCCGGCCCGGGTCGCATTTTTGAAACCGATGTCCTTCATCGCATCGAGCATCTCTACCGTGGCCTGGCGACCGGCTACTTCGTAGCAATCATCAATGATCCGGCTCAAGCCTCCGCCGGGCAGCTGGTAATTGTAAAACGGCAGCCCATCGGGCAGGACATCATTAAAAAGTATACGCCCTACAGTGCTTTCCAGAAATCCTTCATGCAGCTCCGGATCGGCCCCTTCTTCTTTCACAATTGTGTCCAGTTCACAACGCACAATCACACGATCATGTATTTCGACCTGACCTTCGTCGTAGGCCATAAATACTTCCTGAGTGTTGCTATATTTCCGAACATTCTCAGTTTCTGCACGAGGTTGCAATGTGAGATAGTAGCAACCCAGAACGATATCCTGGGAAGGCGTAATGATCGGCCGCCCGCTCTGCGGAGTGAAAACGTTATGGGGGGCCATCATCATTGTCTTGGCCTCCACCTGCGCCTCGACGCTGAGAGGGAGATGAACGGCCATCGCGTCGCCATCAAAATCGGCGTTGAAACCACGGCATACCAGTGGATGAAGCTGAATCGCATTTCCTTCGACCAGCACCGGCTGGAACGCTTGAATCCCCATACGGTGCAGTGTCGGTGCACGATTGAGCAACACCGGATGGCCTTTTATAACCTCTTCCAGCACGTCGTAGACACGGTCGGTCTTCTTCTCCAACTCCTTTTTCGCAGTCTTCACACTCTCCGCCACACCCATTTCTTTCAGGCGACGGATAATGAAAGGCTGGTAGAGCTCAAGCGCAATTTTCTTCGGCAGCCCGCATTGATTCAGTTTCAGTTCCGGGCCAACAACAATGACACTTCGCGCCGAATAATCGACCCGCTTGCCGAGCAGATTTTCCCGGAAACGCCCCTGTTTTCCTTTGATCATGTCCGTCAAAGATTTCAAGGGGCGATTCCCGCTGCCCAGAACAGATCGTTTACACCGACTGTTGTCAAACAACGCATCCACAGCCTGCTGCAACATCCGCTTTTCATTTCGAATAATGACTTCAGGTGCATTCAGCTCAATAAGTTTTTTCAACCGATTGTTCCGGTTGATAATTCGTCGATACAGATCATTCAGGTCACTTGAGGCAAAGTTGCCGCTTTCCAGAAGGACAAGTGGCCGCAGCCCGGGCGGTATGACTGGAACGACGTTCAGCACCATCCATTCCGGTTTGTTGTCACTTTTCCTGAGCGCTTCCGCTTCTCTGAGTTGTTTGATAATCTTCTTACGACGTTGCTTCGAACCGGTTTCTTTGAGTTCGACCCGAAGCTCAGAACAAAGTTGTTCCAGGTCCAGATCTTTCAGCAATTCCCTCACGGACTCGGCGCCCATACCCGCATTGAAGGCCCGCTCGCCGTACTCTAATGCAGCTTCCCGGTACTCTTCTTCAGAAAGCATTTGTTTGTATTCGAGCGGCGTATCTTTCGGATCTGTAACCACATAATTCTGGAAATAAACAACTCGCTGCAGGTCTGTCGACTTCACCCCGAGCAAATTTCCGAGGCGGCAGGGCATGCTTTTAAAAAACCAGATATGGACCACAGGAGCCGCAAGATTGAGGTGCCCCATCCGGCGTCGTCGCACGCGACTATGAGTAACTTTAACTCCACAGCGGTCGCAAACGATACCTTTGTGCTTCATACCGCGGTATTTTCCGCAGCTGCATTCCCAATCTCTTTCCGGACCAAAAATCCGCTCGCAAAACAACCCATCTTTTTCCGGCCGGTAGGTACGGTAATTGATCGTTTCAGGTTTCTTCACTTCACCATATGACCAGCTCCGGATTTCCTCGGGCGAGGCCAACGAAATTCTCACTTTTTCATATTCATTAATCCGGTCATATCCCGTATCGGCCATAATGTATGTCACCTCCACTATTGTCTCAGGGATAAACGCCTGAGTATTCGTATCTTAATTTGTTTTTCCGTTCTTCGCGCACGGGCACCAGTTACAACGAACCCCGTTGAAGTCTAATATTCAGCCCGAGCCCGCGAATCTCGTTGGACAGCACTTCGAACGCCACAGGGATACCGGCTTCCAGTACGTTCGAACCTTTAACCATAGACTCATAGATCTTTGTCCGCCCATCGACATCATCACTTTTCACTGTGAGAAGTTCTTGAAGCACGTGAGCGGCACCATAGGCTTCGAGAGCCCATACTTCCATCTCCCCAAACCGCTGGCCTCCATACCGAGCTTTGCCGCCAAGAGGTTGCTGCGTAATTAGCGAATAGGGCCCCGTTGCACGAGCATGAACTTTATCGTCAACGAGGTGATCAAGCTTCATAAGATACATGTAACCGACCGTCACACGCTGATCGAAAGGCTCCCCGGTCCGCCCGTCATAGAGAACGGTCTTCCCATCCTCTGGCAAGCCGGCTTTCGAGAGACATTCCCGGATCTCTTCTTCGGTCGCTCCATCGAAAACCGGTGTGATGGCCTGGAAACCGAGCTTGCTGGCAGCCCAGCTCAGGTGGGTTTCAAGAATCTGGCCCACATTCATTCGGCTGGGCACACCGAGCGGATTCAACATCACATCAACCGGCGTTCCATCTTCCAGATACGGCATATCTTCGATTGGTAC
>JAGXLK010000358.1 GCA_018334735.1 Planctomycetota bacterium
TATTTGTGACCGAGTGTGGGTTCGATGCGGGAGGTCTTCAGTCCTTTGATACTGTCCACCTCTTCGGCGGTGTAATTGGTCAGTCCCCGGGCGAATTCTTCACCGTCGGGTCCTTTGATACGCACCACGTCCCCGGAGGAAAAATCACCTTTCACGGTGGTGATGCCGCTTGGAAGCAGACTTTTTCCGCGTTCTTCGAGCGCTGCGCGGGCGCCCTCGTCGACGAAGATATCGCCTTTTGGCCGCCGGCTGAACCGGATCCAGCGTTTTCGGCTGGCCAGCCGCTCGTCCGCGGGCAGAAACAAGGTGCCAAGTCGTTTCCCGTTCATCAGATCGAGCAGGATATTGTCGGCTTGTCCGTCGGCAATGAGAGCCGCTTCGCCGGCTTCGGTGGCGATACGTGCGGCTTCGAGTTTTGTCTGCATGCCGCCGGTTCCTCCGGGGCTTGTTTCGTCCAGAGCCAGTTTCTGAAGGTCCTCATCGACCGTCTCCACGACGTCTAATACGTTTCCGTGGTCGCCGCTGAGATTATCGTGAACTGAGCGAACAGCGTCGGGATAGGGTTCGTGGGCGCAGAGTCCCGGTACGCTTGTGAGCAGCACGAGCAATTCCGCGCGAATCATGTGTGTGACGAAAGCGGCGAGCAGATCGTTGTCACCGAAGCGTATTTCATCGGTGCTGATAGTATCGTTTTCATTGATGACGGGTAAGCAACCGGCGTCGAAGAGCGCGTGGATAGTGTTGCTGGCATTAAGGTACCGCGATCGGGAATCGAAATCGTCGCGGGTGAGCAGAATTTGGCCGGCGTGGATTCCATGTTTGTGGAGGCTCAGTTCGTAGCGCGAGACCAGTCGGCCCTGTCCGACGCTCGCGGTCGCCTGCAGTTCCGGCAGTGTACGTGGTCGGTCAGGGAGGGCGAGTTCGGCCATGCCGGCGCCGATGGCGCCGCTGGAGACCAGAGCGATTTCTCGGCCTTGATCGGTCAGGCAGGCGATCTGTTCGCTGAGTGTATCGACGCGGCTTTCGTCGAGGGACTGTCCGGGTCCTGTCAGCACGTTAGTGCCGACTTTTACGACGATTCTCCGGGCCTTGCTGACGTACCCTGCTCTCAGTATAGAACTCTTTTCCATGATGTCGCCTCCCGGAAACTGTTATTCGTCCCGCTGGAGCTTTGGATCAGACAATTGGATCGGAGAAAAAGTCGATTCGTTCGAGATCCTCGCGCAACTCTTCGCATTGCTCCTCCGTCAGTTTTTCCAGCGGTCCTCGGCAGTGCCCCGTATCCCAGCCTCTGATTCTGAGGATTTCTCTTGAAGCTTCCAGTACCGGATATTTTTGTTTCAAGGCAAAAATGATTTGAAAGCCGCGCTGCATCAAGGTTTGGGCTTTCTGGATATTGCCTTCCTGGTAAGCTTCGTAGATCCCCACGAAGATTTCGGGCATAAAGTTATAGGTTGTGCCTATGGCGGCATCGGCGCCGACGGTGAGTGCGGGGAGGAAGAGCTGGTCGCATCCCATGATCATGCTGAGATTATGGTTGGTGAGATCGATTATTTTGCAGAACGTTTCCAGTTCGGCGGAGGTGTATTTCATGGCACTTACACCGGGGATGGTGGCAATCGTTTCGGCAAACTCTTTGGCTTCGAGGACGGCGCCGGTTTGGGCAAGGTAGTAAACGAGCACCGGGAGATCGGCCGCTTCGCTGATGCTGCGGTAATAATCGACGGTTCCTTCGGTGCTGATGGCATAGTAAATGGGAAGGACGGACCCGACCAGGTCCGCGCCGGCTTCTGCTGCGCGCCGGCTGAGCTCGCAGGCGTCCTGAGTCGCTAGTGAACCCACGTGGGCGATAACCGGCACTTCGCCGGCGACAGCACTGACGACTGCTGCGGTATATTCAGCCCGTTCTTCGACATCCTGGAGGAGACCTTCACCGGAGGATCCACCGACGAAAAAACCGTTGCAGCCCCTTTCCAGAAAAAATCCGATAAAGTCTTCCAGATTATCCGTAGCAATATCGCCGTTTTTGTCGTAGCACGTCAGCAGAGCCGGCATGACACCTTTTAATTCCATCGTTAAGTCCTCTCATTTCGGTATTTTGTCTGAGTGGGATGATTTTTACGATCGGAGCATAGTGTACGCAGGGCAGAATTCATTATCAACCCGGCATTGGCGAGGATCAGCCAAGCATGCGTTGAACTCGTCGGGCGAGACCTTCCGGATCCAGTTCAACTTTTGCCAGCTGGTCTTCCCGGGTTGCCTGTGGAATAAACTGGTCCGGTACGGCGGCGATGCGCACGTTGGAAGCGTTGATTCCTTCACGCGAGAGGGTTTCCATTACCGCGCTACCGAATCCTGCGGCTTCTGAATGGTCTTCAGCAAGCAGGACGGCTTTGTGGTTTTCGACTACTTCTACCAGAAGTTCTCTGTCGACTGGCTTGGCGAATCGGGCGTTCACAACCGTTATTGAATGATTTCGGTCTTCAAGAAGTCCCGCTGCTTGGACGGCTCGACTCACCATAGCCCCGTAGCCGACAATCGCGGCGTCTTCGCCCTCCGCCAGGTATTCGGCCTGTCCGATTGCGAAATCCTGTTCGGTAGAGAAGTTTTCCGGGGGCATTTTTTCCCGGGGATAGCGGATTGCGCAGGGCTGTTCGACATCGAGGGCGAGGTCGAACATGATTTCGAGCTCCTGCTGGTCCGCGGGAGCCATCACCACAAATCCCGGGAAAGCGCGGCAGCAGGCTATATCGTGAAGCCCGTGGTGCGTTGGGCCATCGTTACCGACCAGACCGGCGCGATCGATTCCGAAGATGACATGTGCTTTCTGGAGTGCGATATCGTGGAAGAGCTGATCGAAAGCGCGCTGCAGGAATGTAGAGTAGATGCAGAAGACGGGGTTGAGATTTGCAGCCGCCAGGCCGCCGGCGAACCCCAGCCCATGTTGTTCGCAGATACCGACGTCGTAGAAGCGGTCCGGAAACTCTTCTGAAAAATCGCGGAGGCCCGTTCCATGGCACATGGCTGCCGTAATGGAAACGATGCTTTCGTCTTCCTGAGCGTTGCGCAGAATAATATTTCCCATTGCCTCGGACCAGGATGGGGCTTTATCTTCATCGGCGGCATCATGTTCTTCTTCGGGGACGCAGAGCTTACCGTTTTCGAGCCGGAACGTTCCGCTACTATGAAATCCGGTCGGATCTTCATGGGCTGGTTTAAACCCTTTTCCTTTTTCCGTCAGCACGTGGAGCAATACGGGGCCATCGATGCGTTTCATGTGATTCAGGGCGTCGATAAGTTCTCCCATATTATGCCCATCGACCGGTCCGTAGTAATGGAATCCGAGTTCTACGAACAGTCCACCGGGTGTGAGGGCACTTTGAAGGCCGTCGGAGAGCCGTCCGTAGAGGGTATTAAATCCTTTAAGAGCCGATTGCCAGCGGGAGGTGAGTTCTTGAATTTCTTTTTTAAGGCCCACGTAAGGCGTGCTGGAACGTATTTTACTGAGATATCCTGCCACGCCTCCCACGGAGGGGGAAATGCTCATTTCGTTATCATTCAGGATGAACAGGAGGTTTTTTTCAGTATCTCCAGCGTGGTTCAGCGCTTCGAAGGGCATACCGCTGGCGATGGCGCCGTCCCCAATGACGGCAACAATTCGGCGGTCTTCGTCAGTAATTTCAGATGCACAAGCCAGGCCGAGGCCGGCGCTGAGACTTGTCCCCGTATGACCGAAGGAAAATCTGTCGTAAGGACTTTCTTCTTTATTAGCGAATCCGCTTATACCGTTTTCCTGACGGAGAGTGTGGAAAGACTCTTTTCTACCGGTGAGGATTTTATGCGTATAGCACTGATGTCCGACGTCCCAGATCAGCGCGTCTTTCAGGAAATCGAAGCAGTAGTGGAGGGCGACTGTTAGTTCAACGACTCCGAGGTTGCTGGCCAGGTGCCCTCCATTTTGGCTGATGACCTCGATAATAAGCTCGCGCACCTCTTCCGAGAGTCTCCGGAGTTGCCCGCGAGTGAGAGTCCGAAGATCCTCTGGCGATTCGATGGAATCCAGAAAATTACTCATGGTTCAAGTTCCTGGCTCAGAGTTTCAACGATTATTTTGCGTGCTTTGTCAATATCGACTTCCATTTCACACCCTGCCGCGTGCCGGTGGCCTCCGCCACCGAAAGACTCAGCGACAGCACAGACGTCAACTGGCCGCTTCGCAGCACGGCTACGGAGACTGATTTTTATGCAGGGTGGTTTTG
>JAGXLK010000359.1 GCA_018334735.1 Planctomycetota bacterium
GGGAGGCTCCGATTTTTGAAGAATGGCGTCTAAGTTCTGCGCCGCAGAAACTGCGTTTACTCGCCAGCTTGCAGCGCTCACACTATAATCCGACAGACGTTCAAATACGGATTGTCGCGGCACGGTTTCCTGATCGGAACCATCCATATACCAGAAAGCGAATCCATCTTTCCGAGATATTGTGACGGGGAATACCCGGACGGCAATCGGAATTTGAAGAGCGTTCTCGGCTGCTTCCAAAAATACCTTCCCGCTATAACTTCCCGGCTCAAGCCGGGAGGCATCAACAGTCAGCGCAAACCACAACCTCGCCCCTGTCTTCAATGGTTGTTTTTCCCATGGAATCAAGCGCGCGGCTCCAGAAATCGGGGTTTCAACCTTCCACAGAAAAGCCGAGGCGGGATGAAGGGATCTGGCAGATTTTCCCGTGCTACTTGCAAGACTCGCGCGGAGTGCTTCCAGATCCTGAAGCGCCGAAATTCGGAAGAAAACAGTTTCTTTTTCCCGTCGGAAGAGAGAAATTTCGACCGGAATATCACTGCCCGAATACTCACGCGCACCCAAATGCCGCACCAGAAACCCTCTTTTATTGTCGTCTTCATTCGCTATCTCACTGATTTTTTTAACCGGCACAGCCGGCGGATCAATCTTTTGTTCCTTCGCCAGCGGCAACTGCATTTTTCTGCCCCGGGGAGGAGAACCATCTTGCCCCGTCTGCACAAAAAACTCACCCGTTTTCTTTCCCTCGACATACACCTCGTGCTGCAACCAGACCGGCTTTTTCTCGCCAGCGCGAACCCAAACGGATTTTGTTACAGGATGATAGGGCTCGAGACGTTCGAAAAGGAGCGTATCGCACGGGTCGAGTTCCGTCCCCTCTTTTCCATATGTGCGCGTGACTACTGAAACGTCTTTAAGAGGGGTACTGACAGCCATCAAACGGAGCGTTACATGTTTTTTGCCCTCCCGATTTTCCGCAATTGTGTCAGCCACAAAATTCCGATCCAGTCCGCTTACGGCCGAAAACCTCTGCAGGGGGACTACAAGCAATTTGGACGTCAAGCGGGTTCGAGGAGGTATTTTCTGATAAGCCCACCGCAATTGAATTGTCCCTGACGCGTTGCTTTCAGCCCAGGCCTTCTGGCCGGCACCGTCCAAAAACACAAATCCCAGCCCCCTGCGTGTCACTGTATCTGTAACACTCAACCAATACAAAGGGCCAGCAACCGGCGACAGAGGATGTAATTCTCTCAGAACCGAAGCGGCCGTCACGGCGCCCGGGCCATGGGCCCCTTCGAAACAAAAATATCCCGAACGCATCTGCTGCCCCCCGCCCGGAAGTATCGTCGCACTTAACCCGGGCGCGTCCGGTCCACCCAACACTCTGGAAGAACAGTTTTCGAAAACCAACGTCAGCTGAAAAACAGGCTCTTCCCTGTGGAAATGATATTGCTTGCGTATCTTCAGAGGGCCTGCCTGGCGTTCAAACTCCAAAAACACTTCATCCGGTGTCGCATTTCCAGTAGACACCTCATAAGCAAAATCAGCGGTATGCGACTCCTGAAACAATCCGCTCAGAGTACCGCGCTTCCATCCGGTCAGCTCCGTTTTCCCACCGCGCCCGTATTGAAAGGAACTGATACACGCCCCTGCATCCGGCCTAATTGTAAGCTTGTAAAACGGATTTTCGACAACAAAGACCTTGTGTCCCTCAATCGTTTTACGTTCAAGTTCCAGAGATCCTGCGCCTACAACACGCGGGACACAGAGCTGGTACAGAATTACAAAACATACAAATAGGCCGTCCCAATATTCAAAGTCTCTGCGCATTGATGGCACGATAATGACAGGATTGATATGAACCAATAACACATACCATAATACACAGCACGGGCAATGCCTACAAGCGATCTCTGACGAAAAATTCGCCACTATGAATGCGCTCATTCACCGGGTGTGCGTGGAACTTTTTCGGGGGACAATATCGACAACGCAGACGGGCGAAATCATGCCGATTCACGGAACTATTCGCCCTCACCTTCCGGTGACGAATAGTCTGATTCCGCTTGCTCCCCGAATTCCCAGCTTGGGTCTGGCAAAATTGACTCCGGGTTCATACCATCTGCCCTCCGCCTTTCACGAATCTTTTCAACTTCGTTCCGGGGCAAAATCTTCAGCACACTGGTCGTCTTGACCCGGACCACCAGCCGCGCGGTTTGTTCCACGCGCTCCAGTTTTCTATACGCTCCACGAAGCGTTTTATCGACCGTCACGCACCCATGGCGATCCATTACGACAGCATCGTGATCCGAAATCCATCCGCGAATTGCCTGGGCAGATTCTTCAGAGGATGGTATAGCATAATCGGCGGTGGGTATTGACCCAATATGATAGAGGACTTCGGGGAGAACGGGACGGGCGAGCGAAAATCCCGCTGCACTCGCCGCAAGTACCCAGGGCGGATGCGCATGCACCACGGCCCCAATATCCGGCCGCAAACCGTAAGTGACAAGATGTAGACGCCACTCGGCCGTGGGCTCCCCCTCGCCTTCTCGTACGTTTCCGTCCCCATCCGTAGCGACAACATCTTCGGGCTCGATTTCTCCCAGACAGCAACCCGTGGGCGTAAAAAGATATCCTTGATTGGTCAACCGCGTGCTGATATTGCCATCGCTCGAAACCACATATTCTCTTTCATACATGCGGCGTCCGATCTCGCAGATAAATTGCCGTAAATCTTCCTCATCCATCCGGTTCCCGTTCATCTCAAGTATGTTCTCCTAAGTTAAGATCTTCGATAAATTGTTCGATCAGCTCATGCACCTGCCCGGTTTCGCTTGCATCGCAGGACTCCGAGGCCATTCGTTCGCACTCCCCGGTATCAAGTTGCCCGATTGTGTAGCGCACGTGTGGCGCGGTTTGAATGTTCACGCTCAATTTTCTGTATCCTAACCCAATCAGAAGCGGGATATAAGACAGGTCGCTTGCCGTAACCCCGCAGACACTGATTTGCATTCCGAATTCCTGGCCGGTACGAGAGATCTGGTCAAGTAACCTCACCACCGCAGGATGGCAGGGGTCATAAGCATCGACCATACGTTCGGAGTTGCGATCAGCAGCCAGGACGTATTGTACAAGATCGTTCGTTCCAACCGTCGCAAAATCCGACAACTCAAGCATTTCAGGCAGTACATGGACGCAGGATGGCACCTCGATCATGATCCCCTGCGGAATTTCTTCAGCGGTCTCATAACCGGCCTCGCGGACATCGCTCCATGCTTCTTCAAACGCTTCCCTGGCTTCCTGCAAATCCTCGACGCTCGCCACCATAGGGTAAAGAACCTTCACAAGCCCATTTGCGCTGGCCCGAATCATAGCCCTGAGTTGCGGAAGCAGCAATTCCTGTTTTCTCTCAAGAATAAGGCGCAGACCTCTCAATCCCATGAAAGGATTCTCCTCATGCGCCAGCGGGATAGAAGGGGGAAATTTATCCCCCCCGATATCCAGCACCCGCAATATAACACCTTCATCAGCGAAGGCCTCGGCCGCCCGCGAATACCCCCGAGCCAACTCGTCTTCATCGGGCAAATTTGAACGGCTTAAATATTGGAACTCCGTTCGATAAAGTCCTATTCCTTCCAGGTTGTATTTCACAGCATTCTCAATATCCCCGGGGCGGCCCACATTGCCCCGAACCTGAATCCGAACCCCGTCCTTCGTAAACGGCTCGGCTTCCGTTTCCTCAATTATTTCTCGGCGAGTCGACTGAAACTGACGGGCCCGGCTTTCAAAACGTTTCTTAACTTCGGGGTCGGGCTTCGCTATAACAAGTCCTTCCATCCCATCGACCACGACTGGCATACCATTGACAAGCTCGTCAGTAATGTTCAGCAAGCCTGTCACCGCGGGGATTCCGAGTGACCGCGCGAGAATCGCAGCGTGTGACGTATACCCGCCTTTTTCTGTCGCAAAAGCGAGAATCTTCTCGCGGTCCATGTGAACAGTAAGCGAAGGGACAAGATGGGTTGACACGACCACCGAAGGCTCGTCCAGTTCCGAAACTAATTCACCGTCGACAAAGAGCAATTTTGCAAGAATACGCTGTCCCACATCTCGTATATCCGCGCCCCGATCGTGGAGATATTCGTCTTCGAGGGATTCCATCATGTCCTCGAAACGCCTCACCACTTCAGACAGGGCCGATTCGGCGTTCATCTGTTCCTGAGAAATGCGTTTTTCCGTCTCAGCCAGCCC
>JAGXLK010000360.1 GCA_018334735.1 Planctomycetota bacterium
GAATCCCTCCGGATGATACAGGAAGAGGGTCGTGGGCTTGTTCTTTACATGCGACAAGAAGGTCGGGGCATCGGATTGGAACATAAACTTCATGCCTACGTGCTCCAGGACCAGGGGTATGATACAGTTGAGGCCAATGAAGAGCTGGGATTCCCCCCCGACAAACGTGAGTATGGCGTGGGGGCCCAGATTCTGCGCCATCTTGGCGTTCGCCGAATGCGGTTGATCTCAAATAACCCAAAAAAATTCAAAGCGCTACGGGGTTATGGGCTCGAAATCGTTGAACGCGTCCCTCTCGAAATTCCCCCCCGTGAAGAAAATATTCGTTACCTGCGGACCAAGAAGGAAAAACTGGGCCATATGCTCAAACTCGAAGATTCCGAAGATGAGGTGTGAGTTCTCGAGAGATGGGACCCCGCACTTCAACCTGATTGGTTTCAAAACTATTGCGAAAGGAGCAAGAACTTGGCAAGTATTCAGGAACCCGCAAGAAACCTCGAAGTTATTGCTGAAGCCGACGTCGTGGTCGCCGGAGGCGGCCCCGGTGGCTGGCCGGCGGCGGTGGCCGCCTCGCGCCAGGGTATGTCAACTGTCCTGATTGAACGTTACGGTTTCCTGGGAGGCATGGCGACAGCTGGCCTTATCGGTCCCGTCCTCGGACATACTGCCCACAGCAGCGACACCCCCATTCTCGGCGGGATACCCCGGGAAATGTGCGAAACTCTCCACAAACATGGTGGTGCTCCCGCGTGGAACGATGCCATCAAAGATTGGGGCGTGCGTTTCGAACCGGAAATTATGAAAGTTGTCCTCGATGAAATGGTGGCGCAGGCAAATGTTCAGTTTTTGCTTCACTCATGGGTCGCCGATGCGCTGGTTGAGAACAACCGCATTCGGGCCCTCGTGATCGAGAACAAATCAGGGCGTCAGGCTATTATCGGGAAAGCGTTTATCGACGCAACCGGGGATGCCGACGTGGCCTTTCGCGCCGGAGTTCCAACGCATTTTGGCCGCCCTCAAGACGGACGCCCAATGGCAATGGGATCAATGTTTAAAGTCGGAGGGGTGCAAAAACTGTCCAAAAAACAGCGCGAAAAAGGTGCCGACGCAATGAGCGAAGCCCGCGAAAGCGGTGAACTTCTCATTTACAATCCGGGCATAGAGACGCGTTCTTCAACAACGCGTCAGGATTATATCACTCCCAACATGACCCGCCATGCCGGGGATCCGACCGATGCCATCTCGCTGACACAAGCCGAGATTACCGTGCGCAGAGAAATGTACGAAATCGTCGAAAAATACCGCGATGCGGTCCCGGGGTATGAAGATGCGCACATTGCCGCGTTACCAACGCAAATCGGCCTCAGAGAATCGCGTCAGATCGAAGGGCTGTATACGTTTACAGGCAACGACGTAGTCGAAAGCCAGAAATTCGATGACGTCATTGCACTCGGTTCGTGGTGGATCGACATTCATTGCCCACTCGGCACAGTAACCGGTGGAGTCCATCTCTGCCGTGCATCCTGTCCTGCCGACCCTCTCTGCGATATGCTGGCCGAACACAAAGGTGAACTGCCTGATCGATTGAGGCCGGATGAAGGGGGATATTACGATATTCCCTTCCGAAGCCTTGTCCCGCGCCAGATCGACAATCTTTTGGTCTCAGGCCGATGCATATCGGCGGACAACCAGGGGATGGCCGGGACGCGAGTGATGGGAACATGCATGGCAATCGGCGAGGCCGCCGGCACGGCCGCGGCGCTGGCCGCTGATCGTGATATTGCCATGTCTGAAATGGATATCAGTCTGTTACAGGCCAAACTCGAAGCTGCAGGAGCACTGCTGGAAGCTGAATAACGAAACTGGCCCGGAAGACCTTTCTGCCTATCATGACAAACCACTGGAAACCCGATTTCGTATCACGTATAAAGGGGTTGACCGTGCAGCAGCCTTATCGTATGATTTCGTAGTGCTTGGCCCGCCCGGTTTTTTGGCCGAGAAAATCTGCGAACGGTATTTACCAAAATACATTCATTAACCTGAAAAAAGGCACTTCAAGTTATCCGTAACATCCGTGCTGAAGGCAAGATAGGGAGCTTTAGTGGCATTACATAGGTATACAGAGGCCAAAACACGTTTTTGGTGACTTTTCATTTTACCTGTATTTTTCAAAAACGGGCGACGGGGGTCCGATATGGGCGAGCAGGATGCGGAGCAAGTTTTCGCACAAATAGCTTCCCAAAAGGGGTTTTTGAGCGAAGATCAAATCGAAGAGTGCCGCCGAATATACCGGGAACTTGCCAGCAGTGGGGAACCACGGCAAAGCCTGGTTCGCATAGCATACGACAGAGGTTATTTGAGTCGGGAGCAACTCCAGGAGTTTCGAGACGAACTTCGTGAGAGGGGTATCTACCCACGCATGGGGGGGTATGAACTCATAGAAAAACTCGGGAGGGGCTCAATGGGGCTGGTCTACAAAGCCAACCAACTTTCCCTTCAGCGAACGGTCGCTCTGAAAATTCTTGAGCCGAAATACTTCCGGGACGACAAATACGTCGAACGATTCCGTCAGGAAGCTCTTCTCGCCGCCAAACTCAATCATTCGAACGCCGTACAAATCTACGACGTGGAACAAATCAAAAACCGACATTTCATCGTCATGGAGTATATCGATGGAGAATCGGTTCGCAAGGTGCTGAAAAGGGGAAGAATACCCGAACGCCGATCGTTGGAGATCGTAAGGGACATCTCGAATGCTCTCGGCAAAGCTCATGAGAAGGGTATTATCCACCGCGACATCAAACCGGCCAATATCCTCATCAACTCCGATGGTGTCCCGAAGATATCGGATCTCGGTCTGGCAAAAGATATGAGCGCCGGAGTAGGAGAGGATATTGAAGAGACTTCGATGGCCGTAGGCACACCCAGGTTTATGTCCCCGGAACAATGTCGTGGCGAAACCGATATCGACCGACGTTCAGACATCTATTCTCTCGGTATTACACTCTTCGAAATGGTCTGCGGGGATCCTCCTTTTACGGCGCCAACGCGACGAAAAACAATCGAAAAACACGTCCATGAACCACTCCCGAACCCTGGTTCGTTTTATCATTCGCTTTCCGATGGCACATGCCGCCTTTTGAAGAAAATGACCTCGAAGGATCCTGACGATCGTGTTCAACGGTGCGACGAACTGGTGGATTTGATTGAAGCGATCCTCGTCGGAGGAGGGATTCCGGAAGCCCTCAAAGTTGTCACGCGCCCAAGATCAGATCAGGGGGAAGAAAAAGCCTCAGATCAACAATCCACAGGGGCTGTAATGGGCAAATCGGACATCCGTATCGACAGCTCCCATCTGAAAAATGCACGCGAAAGCCAGGGAGAAAAAGCAAAATCAGCAGAAATTAAAGACGAAGATCTGGCCTTCGAGGAAACAGATTTTGAGGTAAATGTTGGAAAAGTAGTGGACGAGAGCGGAGCTCAGAATGGTGGGGAAGAACTCAAGGAAGCCGATTGGGATACTACAGGAGCGGCAACAACCCCGGGAAAAACCGGTGGAACCCGTTCATGGCCACTGTCACTCTGGGCCATCGGTCTCGGCATAGGACTGGTCGTGCTCCTTATCCTGCTTGTGCTTTTGGTCATCGGGGCCCTGTAAAGCGGTCAGATGGAAAGCGCAACATTGAGATTGATACCGAATTTGATGAAAAACGGCTGGAAATTCAGCGTCATTTCGTGTAACTGTATAAATAGAGGCTTCTTTAAAAAATTAAATGAAACCATTCCGTAGTCGCAGAGGAGGAGAACATGGCGGACGAACGAATCAGCGAAGAAGAGCTGATGGATCGCTGGAGTATTTCCCCAACGGGCCTTGATCGATTGATCGAAGACGGTCATCTTAAAGTCAAGAGTGAAGAAGAGGGAACTCGCTATTTCGACAGCTATGAAATCGAAAGTGTTGAAGCGATGAAAGGCGGAAGAGATTTCGTCTCAGCCCGGGAAGCCGTTGAAGAACTCGGGATCCCCGAAGATGATCTCGAAAATGCGGTCGACTCAGGAGCTGCTACACTTTATCGTTTCGGCGATGAAGCTCGGTATGCTCGAAACCGACTGGAAGAATTGCGCGACAAAATGGGGGCTGATGTCGAAGACTCCTCGGATAAAACTCAGGCCATCAATGAAGATGAACTCTTTGATTTCGGCGATGAAATCGATGCCGAGCTCGGACTCGAGGAAGAAGAGGAATCAC
>JAGXLK010000361.1 GCA_018334735.1 Planctomycetota bacterium
AGTGCCGGCACGCGGGCATCAACGACTCCTTCCCACCGGTCCGGCGGGATCGTTTGCCATTTGGGTTCGGCGCCTTTGACATTGCACGTCAGCCACAGGGCCAGACCCAGGATGAGCAGCGAAATTATGGCATGATTTTTCTGCACCGGTTAGTCTCCTCAGATTCTTCGGGTTCGGGGGTTTCCTTGCGCACCGGGAGATGTGATGATACCAGAAAATTAGTATTGACTGTATATTTTCGTGTTTTGCTACTGGTATTGCATAGATCTTGTAACGTTTAGCGGCCGCCCGGGCCGTGAGCTAGCACTGACCTTGTGTCAGTGGGGCTATACCTCTGCACTACCGGGTCTATTTCTCCCAAAAAAGGCTACCGCCGCCCTCGTGTCGGTGGGGCCGTACTTCTGCATGACCTGAGAGGATTTATCCTTCCCGAAGCTACAGCCAAAAACAACAGAATCACGTTCCAGGCAACAGCTTTTGGGCGCTCCTGTAACGGTTTTTCAAATCTTTCAGCACTTTTTCAGGACTTTCTTCGAACAGCGGCACAACGTGGTATGTTTTGCCATCGATTTTCACCACAGGCATTTTGCCTTCGACTTTTTGCCCGTTGACGGTTACCTCAGGGACGCCGCTGGGGCTGTGGATGAGCGCACTCGTCGCTTTATGGTCGGGAAATTGGCCGCGCGGGTGCTGCATGAAAGCGGGAGCATCGATGACGACCACATTGTCTTCGGGACTCATCACCAGACGTCGCAGCGCCAGACGTCCGTCGGTGGCCAGCACCATTGTATCAGCTACACTGGCTTCCAGGGCTGTCGGCCCCGGCCACAGGCGCTGGAACTCGAAATAACCGCTCTGTGGCTCGGTCAGAAGATAGTGTTCCTGGGTGTTTTCATACTGCATGACAGCTTTTTCATCGAGACGCCGCGTCCGGCTGGCCGTGAGTTTTTCTCGCGCGGACGTGATCCGATTTTCGATCTCAGGTGCCATCTTGCCGTTCGCATGGAGAGGTATAATCCACCCGCTTTTGCCCTCAACCGTAATCTTTTGCAGTTTTTCAATACTCCGCTCATTGAGTGTAACCGACGGTTTTTCCTTGAATCCCTGGGCGAAAAGCGCCGTGGCCATGTCGTCGGAATTCTGTCCGGGTTTTACCGCGTAACGAATCGCCAGAGTGGATTCCGCGGGGCGCACGGTGGCTGATATCATGCTCACTCGTCCGTCGCCTTCGATCCGAATGTTTCCGGGAGTTTCGAGCGCGAAATGTGTCGGATCGGGCAGTGGGTTCCACGCTACGAACGTGGCGCTTTCCGGTTCGGTCTGAAGCATGGCCATACGACCGGGTTCCGTGCGAAGGGCCGCACCATTCTTGCGCAGTTCCGCCGCGCGTCCCTGCACTGTCAGCGTCGAATCGCGTTCGATGCCGTCCTCGAGGTAAGGCCATTTTCCGTTCACGCGACGGTAGGGGAAATGTTGTTTGGGGGAGGTGCGTTTTCCGGTATCGGCGCCTCGCGGCCGGAACCCCATCTCCATCCGATCTTCCCCGCTCCGATAATCCAGGTGGAGCGTTTCGGCGTCGGCGTCCCAGCGCTGCTCAAGTCTGGCGGAACGGATGTGTTTCTGGAACGCTTTAAAATTGCCGTATTCCTCGACGTCGCCGAGTTCGACGACGAATCCGCCGTAGGCCAGATCCACCGGATCCCAGTCATCGCGGTTCTGGTTGAAAGGTTGTTCGCTGCGATAGTTGTAATTTTCGATCAGGAGCGCTTCTCGTGCGTGGGCACCGGTCTGGGTGCGTACGGGTTCTCCGCCTTTCTTGATGATGATTTCCGCGTTGCGGCCGAGATCAGTGGCTTTCAGGGGGATGACCCCAACGTAGCTTACGCCGTCATGGAGGGTGATTCGAGTGTCGGTGGGGTAGCGTGCGGGGAGTTTTTCAACCGGTTTGCCATTCGCGTACAGTTTCCAGGTCGGTTCGTCCTGAATGTTGAAGATGCAGGCGCTGGTCTGAAGACTTTTGAGCTTCTGTTTCTGGGGTTTGTAGTGGGAGCTTTTAAGGTTCGCGTGAGGGCTTGAAGCGATCAGAAGTTTACCTTTGTGCTGCAGCACCCCGAGTCCCCCGCCCATTTGACCGAGCGTGCCGCCTTTATGAGTATCGATGAAATTGGTCCGGTTGTATCCGTAACGGACCATCAGCATTCCGAGTTGCTCGGCTGAACTCGCGCTTTTTTCGGTGCGTTTCCACATGCCCATCAGATTGATGGTGGGGGAACTGTTCAGGTCGAAACTGGCCACTCCGTAGTGATGGCCCATATACGATTTTTTCCATTTGGGATAATCGATGAACGCTCCCCACTGTTTCCAGGTCGATGTGATGGAGTAGGGCAGGGGTTTGTGATCGACGACGTTCGCCATCCATTCGGGACCCCAGGGCTGGTTGACGGCCTGGAGGGCGACGCGGCGCGGCGGCAGATCGTGGCCCGTGATCGGGAAGACGTTCACTTCTTTCTTGCGCATCCGGGCCTTTTGTTTGCCCGCCCTGTCCAGATCGGTCAATGTTCCCTTACGGGAAAGCGTGTGGACGATGTGCTGAACACCTTCCTGGATCTGCAGCGCGTAGAAGGGTGTGGTCCGAAGGGCGGTGCTGATGAAACGTCGCAGACCCGGGTGATAGCAGTTGACCAACTCGTCCACGTTTTTGGCCATAATGCTGCGTCCCATCATCCGGTCGAACCGGGTCGGTCCGAGATCCGCGAACGCTTTCTGCCCGTGGAGAGTGTGTGAGAGGTAATAATGGTCAATGGATTCCTGCGTGGAACCTTCGAACCAGGCCCAGAGCCGGAGCGGGAAATGCTCGAGCCCGTACCGTCCGTCCCGCACAGCTCGATCACAACCGCGGAACGCGCCGCCGAGCAGCGCTCCTGTGGCGGCGGTGTGATTGAAATTCATTGTGCTGATGATCCGGGTGTAACCGGCGCGGTAGAAGCTGTAGTTTCCTCGCCAGTCGCCCGTCCGATCGTAATAATCCGTTCCCATGTTCCGATATTTTGTCCAGATCTGGTGGTACTGGGGATGGACAAGTTTATGGCTGGAGCGATGGCACATCATCCAGGCTTTCCAGTAAAGGTGCCAGTGATCCACCACGTAGGGGGGAAGGGCGCCGCGGTATTTGTAGACGATTGAGAGCTGGTCGGCGGCCTTGAAACCCTCCCAGCGTCTGGGTTGCGTGGCGAGCATGCCGTCGATCCAGTCTTTGTAGCCGTGAAGCGTTTTCGGCAGGGCATTGGCGCGTCCGCCGAGACGGTAGAGTTCCTGGACGCGTTTCCACTGCCAGGCGGGCATGTCTGCGGGACGCTGGAAACCATATTTCGCGTAGAGTTTTTCATATTTTTCCTCGTCAGGAAGCTCCAGAGTCGGCTCTCCGCCGCGGTTACTATTTTTCAGTTTTTTGGCCAGCGCCGGAATGTCCGTGGGCGGGGGGACCTTGCCGGGTCTGACGCCTTCGGCTTTCTTGAAAGTCACCACGAGTTTCGGGGTGTCGATGAAAATGCCGCGTCCACCGGTCATCGTGCCCCATTCGTATCCGGGATTGGCGAAACGGTGGTCGTAGTATTCCAGTTTTTTGATGATGAAACCATTGTCCGCGATGAGACGAAGCCGCTCGGAGGGCGTTTTTCCGTACGACTTGTCGGTGAGGACCTTCGTGACGTCCAGCGGTTCAGTGCGCTTGTGGGAGATTTCGGCGGGGCCAAGACGAGCGGGGAAGCGGTCCTTTTCGGTGTCCCGGGCGCCGTATTTTGCCCAGTAACCGGCTCCATTGACGTAGGCGTTGAAGGTGGGCCCGATTTCGGGGTCGGCTTTCCACGGTCGGCGGAGCGCCCAGGCGACGGCATGCCACTGCGGTTTCATTTTGTCCCACATCCCGCCGTTTATCAGGAACGAAGTCGGGCCTTTGTAGGCGCGCGGGACCTTTTCGGTGTCGCGGAAGGGGAGGAGGAGTTCGGCTTTTTCAACCTGCCACCCCCGTTTCATTTTGTCGACGATTTTCCGGGCGGCTCCGGGGAATCGCACCAGAATACGCCGGTGAACGGCATCGAAACAGGTGGCTCCGACAACGCTCTGCAATTTCCACGGGACACGTTTCCCTTCGGCGTTTTTCATGTGTTTTGGAACGCGGTATTCGGCATAACCTCCGTGGTAGTCGAGATTGCACCAGACGGCCTGTTTGCTTTTGA
>JAGXLK010000362.1 GCA_018334735.1 Planctomycetota bacterium
ACTTAAAAAGCCCTTCCTCCACTGAGCCGGACTGGAGAATATCGGTGTCGGCCATGAGAAAATCGAAGTGTTGTTCTACCAGCGAATTTATAATTTGCTCGTATGTGCGCTTGTCCTCTTCCGTTGGTTGGTGGGGGGACGGTTCGACCACCAGAATCCCGGCGTCGATGTGTGTATCTTCAAACCGGGAGAGGATATTTTCGAATCGCTCTGCAAGACGGCCGAAATGTTTCCAGTAAGGCATCTGGAAGAAGAAGGATGGTGGGGCGTCGTGTTTTCTCAGCGCGTGGGTGCTGTAGAAAAAGCCGTGAGGCACGAGGTAGCGTATACCGGCCCAGAGCAGAGACTCTCCGATTATTTTGGCGTCCTGCAGGGTTCCACCCCAGCCGAGGCTATGGTAACATTCTGCCAGGGCGCCGGGTTTGCCGTAGAAATATGCGGCCGAGGCGAGCGTGCGCGCGTTCTGGCGAGGTCGGGCTTTCAATATGTCCGGTGCCGAACCCGCTTTAAAGTGTCCCGGGTCCCCTCCGGGGATGTCCATCCATTGTAGTTGGGACATTCGCGTGGATGGTTTTTCCCCGGCATAAAGAAGATCATTTTGGGCGCACCAATTTGAAACAGTTTTTTCAAACGATTTACAAAACGTGTCAAAGAGAATATTCTGAAGATCATTTTTGACCTGCAGGTGATCCGGATGCGAAGGGTCCTGGCTGGCGGGGAAGTTGTCGCGAATATCGTAACCGTATCGTTGCTCAAAAATTGGGGGAATCCGCGTTGACCACCTCGGCGCGGTTTCATCCACGAAAACTGACTGTATTTCTGATCCGAACAGGTTTGTGTATCGCGAGCCATACCGTTGGTGTGTAAACTCAAGAAATTTTTTCACGGCTTTCGGATTCATTACGTCGGCGAAGTGATCCCAATATTTGTGTCCACGAACTTCAACCTGGATCGTTATAAAAATGCGGTGGGGGCTGGAGGGCAAGGTTGTTTCAAGGACAGGCGAGGGATCGCTGGCGAAGTAGCGTTTGCGGTTGTAGGCAGTCAGGCCAGTCTCAACGTAGGATTCCCTGGAGAGCACAGTGCCGATGCAGGTCATCAGATCGAGTTTGTTCCCCCAGTCGATCTGGCCGTTTTCCATCGGGTATGCCTGAGCGGAGAGGACGCGCCCGGGCGGCAATTCCAGGCGCGTTTTCCCGCCGGCGACATCCCACGCATTTTGGTAAAGCTTCGTGGCATGAAATTCTGGTTCGCCCATTACGACTTCGCCTCCGGCGGTGCCGCTCGGGTAGGGATATTCGTCGTAGAGATGAACCGTGATGTCGTTCTCATCCGCCGCGGCCAGCGCCGTATCGACCATTTCGAAGAACGCATCCGAGAGGTACGGCTGGCCGAGTCCCTGTCGCGGATGGATGTAGAATCCACGGATCCTCTGCTTGGCCATTTGAGCGATCTGCCACTTTATTTCTTTCTTTTTCAAGCGGTCGTTCCAGAACCAGAAAGGGTAAATCCCCGCAGGTAATTCAGTACTCATGAGTTCTCCCGTCTGACTATCAGGTGGATCGAACGTATCAGCACGCACATTTCGGCCGAGGGAAAGCTGCTATTATAATAGAGGTAATGAAGGGAGAAGACATGCGGATTATGGTTGACGTCGTAACCGCTCCTCGGGAGAACACGCGACTCGACGACCTGGCGGTTATTTTCCCGGCCTACAATGAGGAAGCGCGAATTGCCGAGGCGGTGGAACGTGCCTTGGAAGTTGGAGCGGGCCGCGTTGTATGTGTAAACGACTGCTCGACGGACGGGACGGCTTCTGTGCTGGGTGCTTATGCCGAATATGCGAAAGTAGACGTTGTTCATCACCGGGTTAACCAGGGCAAACAGGCTGCTGTCAAACACGGTTTGCAGAAAGCGCTGGAGACGGAAGGGCTCCATCGGTTTGCGACGATGGATGCGGACATGCAGGATGATCCTGCCACGCTGGTCAAGTTGGGTTCCGTGGTAGGGGAGTATGATATGGCCTGCTCTCTGCGAACTCGGGCAGAGATGCCGGTGGTGAGACGCCTGGCGAATTTTCTCGCTTCGGCGCCTTACCGTTTTCTGGCTCGCGTCAATATTCACGACGTCCAGGCAGGTTATCGTGTTTACTCTCGCGAAGTGGCAGAATGCCTGGCCGAAAATCTGCCTGGTGAAGGAGGTTACACGCTGGAGCATACAAGCTATCCGCTTTTCGGCTGGCTCGCTGTAGAGCGGGGACGCGCGTTTCGTATTGCCGAGGTGCCGAATCCCTGTGTGTATGCTGGTTCCGAGAGCCACATCAAGATCCGCGATAATATCCAGCTTACACTGGCTTCAATGAGATGCGCATGGCAACTTTCCCGTTGGACTCGGGGCCAATAAGGCGTGCGGCTCTTGCGCCTTCGCTGAAAGATTGTTATAAGTTGGCGCATGGGTACGGTTCTCAAAGAGGAGAAATAAAAGCATGGCAAGAGCAAGCATTTGTATTGAGATGATTTTCAATGAAGTTGATTTCTATGAACGTCCCGCGCGAGCCGCTGAACTTGGCTTTTCAGCTATTGAGTTCTGGGGAGCGGGAGATAAGGACCTGTCGAGATTGAAAAATATTTGTGATGAATCCGATGTTGAAGTGGCCGCGTTTTTGGGACCTGCAGGCGTAAATTTTGTGGAAAAAGAGAAGCCGGAAGACGTTATCGACGCCATGAAAGATGCAGTAAAAGCGGCCCGTGAACTGAATACTGACACTCTGATTGTCACGGTGGGCAATGAGCAGCCGGGCATATCAAAAGAGCAGCAGATGCGCAACATCATTGAGAACTTGGAACTTTGCGCTCCGATAGCGGAAAAAGCGGGTCTGAAGCTGGCTATCGAAGCTCTGAATACGCTTGTGGATCACCAGGGCTATTTTCTCGATCGGACAATTGACGGCGTGACACTTGTGGAAGAAGTGGGCTCGCCTGCCGTCGGTTTACTATACGATATCTATCATATGCAGATTATGGAAGGCAATCTGATCGAGACGATTCGACGGAATGTCTCCGATTTTAATCATGTTCATGTTGCTGATGTTCCCGGGCGCCACGAACCCGGTACCGGCGAAATCAATTACAGGAATGTTTTTCAGGCGCTGGACGAGGCAGGCTACACGGGATATTGTGGATTCGAATTCAAGCCTTTGGATAACTCCGATGACGCGTTGGCTTGTGCGCGAAAAGCATGCGGTCTGGGTTGATTTTTAGTGTTTCTTTGGCCCGGTGGGCGGAATGTCATCCCAAGAGGAAGAAAAGCAACAACGATCGCGAACAAGCTGGATTAAAGAATATGTCTTCGGCATGGTGCTGGGACCGTTGCTTGCGACTTATGGAGTGATTGCATTTTTGGTGGGACAGAGTTTTCTTCCCGGGTTACACGGGAATGGGCATACTGTTGGTGGAAGCAGTGGCAAAGCACTCGCAGCTGGATATTTTCTCGGGGGAATTTACTTGTTTCTCAGGCTGTATCTGCAGAAACGGGTGCGGGATGAAAGGACGGATTACGCCGTATATGCGCTCGAGAATGTAATTCTGGTGGGTTTTATTATCGCTTTGATTTATGTGCTGATGCACGTCGGGACTGTGCAATAAGTGGACCTATCGGTTTCTCAGAAGGCGTTTCAGATAGTCTTCTATACGTTGATTCGGTCGGGCGTTTTCAGTGACTTCCTGTCGTACCGTTCCTGACCATTCAGAGATAAGGCCCATGTAATTGAACCCCCTTTTGTGAAGGCGGATGCGTCCTTTCCTGTCGATTATAAAAAAGAAAGGGACTTCTTTTTTGACGGATTCTCCGACGGCGCGCCCCATTTTTTTAAGCGCAGAGAAATCGTCGTAGTATGTAGCCAGTGCGATATCGTAACGACGGAAGAACCCGGGGGTTTTACGGTAGTTTTTGGTTTTCTCACTGATTGTCAGTCCAGCGGCTCCTGCGCGACGATATTTTCTGACAAGGTTCTGAATATGTGCGCAGGCCACACGGTTCGCGGTGCTGTCGATGGACCAGAACAGGACAATTGTTACGTGGCCTCTGCGGGCGGGATCGATTTCTTTTTTTTCCCCCGTGAGGTTTTCCACTTTCAGCTTTGGGGCATTTGGGGCATTCTCCGCCTTAATAAAATGGGGCTGGATAGACGGATCGTCGGGGCTATTCGGCGCCATAGTATCCCAGGTATTTGTTT
>JAGXLK010000363.1 GCA_018334735.1 Planctomycetota bacterium
TGAATATGCGATTCGATGCGGTGGTAACTCCTGTCCTTGTTCTCTGGGCCTACGGGGGATATCTTGCTTACCAGGCACGGGCGGTCGGAGCTTTGCTCCCGCGGAAATACAGAAAAGTTGCAGCGAAACGTGTCGTCTTGCTGGTGTGTCTGGTCACACACGCCACCATCGGTATTCTTTATCTTGCGTTTTTTGAGTTGAATATAGGTAGGGTATCGGGCGCGGCGTTGGGATTCTTCCCGGGCATATACCTGGCCGAAGCCCTGCGGTGTCGCGGAGGTTTCTGGCAAATAGCTCCCATGGCTATTTTCCCCGGTGTGATTACGCTGGGTGCGATGATCAGTTTCGCACAATGGGATTTGAACAAGCTTATGCGGCGGACGTTCGATATCAGGTATCGGCGGTGAACAGTTCACCGTGCAGAATGTCGCTTTAGCGTTTAGAATAGTCGCATAAGTGAAAGACGTTTTTCTTGAGAGATTTTGAGCATGCCCGAGGCACTCAGTCAGGCGGGAATCGAGATACTTGCTCGTAAATACCGTTTCAACCCGCACGTAATAGCTGCGTCGGGTCTCGTTGGGGAAAAGGAAGGACGGGAAACGGGAGCGTCGGTCGAAATCCAGGATTTCCGCGATTACGCCCCCGGAGACGATCCGCGTCGCATCGATTGGTTGGCCTACGGACGGACCGATCGGCTTGTCGTCCGGCTGTTTCGGGAAGAAGTAAGCCCGTTCGTGGATGTGTTGGTCGATAACTCCGCCTCAATGTCCATATCCGATGGCCGCAAGGCATCTCTGAGCCATGAGTTGAAAGATTATCTCTACCATTCTTCACGCGCCGGAGGAATTGCGGTCAGGTTGTTCGCGGCGGGTGAACGCCTCCGCCGCCTGGAAAGCCCGGAGGAACTGCATTTTGATGAGTCGCATTCGGCCATTTTCTTTTCTCCACGGCGTTCCGCAGCCGGTTTGCGGCGCTCTGCCGTGCGCATATTGCTCACGGACTTTATGGACCCTGCAGATCCCGGCGTCGTTGTGCGCGCACTTTCCGCCGGTTGCGCGCGGCTGATTGTCCTCCATTTGCTTGGTCCCTGGGAAGCGGATCCTGCGGTCGAGGGCCCTGCCACTCTGGAAAGCGTGGAGGAAGGCCGGCGGGCGGATATCCAGCTCAAAGCCGGCGTTGTGGAAAAATACAAACGGCGCCTTGCGGGTCTGATTGGAGCCGCGCGAGAAGAAACGTTTAAGTGCGGGGGACTTTACCTCAATATTATTGCCGACAAAAAACTGGAAAGCGTCCTGCGCGAACAGTTTCTTCCGAACGGGTTGGTGGAAGTCTACTGATGTTTTATTTTCTTAATCCTATAGGACTGCTGGCGCTCACATCGCTGGGGGGCGTGCTGTTTCTGTATTTCTATGTCTTCCGAGGGCGCCGAAGAGAAGTCTCGTCGCTTTTCCTTTGGGAGGCGACCAGGACGTTGAAGGCGGAAGGGCAGAGGCGGAAACTGCCGCCCCTGACTTTGCCTTTGCTTCTGGAATTGTTGGCTGCTTTGCTTCTTGCTTTATTGGTCAGTGAACTCGTCCTTGCTCATCGATCTTCGCGCCGTCATATTGTTGTCGTTCTCGATTCGAGCGCTTCCATGAACGCTGAATCGAAAAAGCCGGGTTTCAAATCGGCAGCTGTTGGAGCCATCTTGAAGATCTACGATGAACTGGGTGCGCACGGGCATGTAACCATTCTCAACAGCGCGACCTCCCATGTGATCGGTGAGCAGGCTATGGGAAGACAGGATGCGGAGGAAGCTCTGCGAACATGGCGTCCGTCCGCGCCTCCCCATTCTTTTCGACAAGCCGTCGAAGTTGGGCATTCAATGGCGGGCAAAGATACGGACGTTCTGGTGATCACCGACCACGAAGTTGAATGTGAGAATGCGCGTGTAGTTGCTGTGGGCCGGGCCGAAAGTAATACAGGATGGATCAACGCTCGCTGGTTGGGAAACGATAAGTTGTTCGGTCTGGTCAAACATTCCGGGAAAGGGGGAGGAACGCGGACAATTGCAGTATATGATCAGACGGGTCAGAAAATCGCTGAAAAAACGGTCACTTTTGGATCCCAAAAAGCAGTACCCCTGCTCTTTCATATCCCTGAAAGGGTCAGAACCATACGTGCTGAGCTGCCGGACGACACACTTGAAAACGATAATGTCCTTCACCTGGTGCGTCCCTTGAAGGTTACAGTCCCATGCCGGATCGATTTGTCTGATGAGAGACTCGCCGAAAACGTCAAAAAGGCGGTGCACGCTGCCAGACATTTGAGCCTCGCGGGGAAAAACACTCCGTATCTGGTATTCGCAGATTTGAGAGGTTCGGGAGGGGATTGGGAACATTTCTTCCGTGTGAGTTTCAGGGCTCCGGCCGAGCGCAGTAGCCAGGCGTATGTTGGCCCATTCTTCGCAAAAAATTACCATCCTCTGACGCGAGGGCTGAATCTCCGAGGCTCGATTTGGTTTGCCGACAGTAAGTATCGACCTGACCGGGGAGAAGTCGTTGTATCAGCGGGACAGATCCCTCTCGTTGTCATGGAAGATCTGCACGTCGTGCTGAATCTCGGGGGACCGGGGAGCAATATTTTTCAAAAAGCAGCATGGCCGGTTCTCATCTCGAACATCGGGGATTATGTGTACAGACAAAGCCCCGGTTTAAAACGGTACTGTTACCGGCTCGGAGAGCGACTGGCTTTTTATAAACCGGCGAGTTGGAGAGGAAATGTTATCATTGAGGCCCCGAACGGGGAACGCGTAACTTTTTCAGACAAACATGTTTATTATGGGAAGTTGGACCAGGAAGGAATATACACAATCCATGGCAGAAACAGACAGGGCGAAAACCGCGAGATGGCTGCCGTGGGGGTTAATCTTTTAAGCGAAGCTGAATCGGATCTTTCGAATGCGAAACACTTCGGTAATGTTACTTCGACACGAGCAAGCGTCTTGGAAGAAAAAGGCGTCCACAACTTTCACCGGGAGTTTTCCCTTGGGATTATCGTTTTGCTGATTAGTTGTTGGTTTGTGCTGGAGAAACGAGCGTGATGTTTGTGATTGAGAAACCTCTGGCGTTGCTGCTGGTCGCTCCCGTGGCGTACCTGTGGTGGCGGTTAGGTCGCGGCCCGCGCAGTGCCTGGCCTCTGCGCATTGCAATGATCGTTTTATGCGTTTTGCTTCTGGCCGGACCGGGCCTGAAATCTGGTGCGGAGGGACGGCGACTGATATTCCTTGTGGATCGTTCGCTTTCTGCAGGGGACGAAGCTCTCCAGACGGGACGTGAGATGGTGAAGGCCTGTCGCGCCAGAAAGCGTGACAACGATACCATATCCGTCGTTTCGTTCGGTGATGGGGCGAATGTAGTATCGGCCGTAGAACTGGCGGCTTCCTCGTTGGACGATTCAAGCGATCTGCATGCTGGCCTGCGGCTTGCCTCGGCTCTCTGCGGCGATAGAGGTGGACGTGTTTTCGTCATATCCGACGGGTTATTTACGGGTCCCGAACCCTCGGAACTTGTGGGCGATCTTCATAAGCAGGGGGTTGTGGTCGATTACTGGCCGATTACAAAAGAAAGAGAAATGGATGCAGCCGTTACCACCGTCAGGTTGCCAGAAAGGATTATGGTGGGACATCCGTTCGAAATTGAATTCTCGGTTTTTTCACCCAGTGCATCCACGGCCAAACTTAGAATTATGACGCCACAAGGGGAAATAAATAATGACGTAGAACTCTCGGAAGGCAAGAATAACTTTTCTTACCGCGATGTTGTTCCGCACGCCGGTCTCGCTCAATACGCAATCGATTTGAGCGTCTCTGGCGACACGATTCCCGAGAATAACCACGCTCTTGCTGTGACCGAAGCCGTCGGTCCCCCGGCTATTCTTCTGGTGAATACCGGTGGTGCGCCTGACAATTTATCGCGAGCCCTCGAAACAGCAGGAATGCGGCTTCGAATATGCGGCGAAGGGACTGCGTTAACTTCGGCCGGCCTTAAGCCGTTTTCGGTTGTGGTGCTGGAAAACGTTCCGTTGAGCGCTTTCAACGACAAAGCAGATGCGGCGTTGCGCAATTACGTAAGGGAAATGGGCGGAGGGTTGCTGATTACAGGCGGCGAAAACAGTTTTGCGGCCGGCGGTTATTACAGAAGTCGTCTCGAAAAAATTCTTCCTGTATCCATGGAGAAAAAAG
>JAGXLK010000364.1 GCA_018334735.1 Planctomycetota bacterium
TATGACCGAATCAAACAGCCGCTGGAACGCGTCGGGGTACCGGTCCTGGCGCAGGGCCGCGACGGGAGCCGGGAAGCGATCACGGACATCTTCCGACGGGTGACGGATTCGGTGCTTCTCGGGACGCAGAGTTTCTGGGAAGGTGTGGATGTTACCGGCGAAGCTTTAAGTTGCCTTGTGCTGACGAAACTTCCGTTTCACGTTTTCACGGAACCCCTGGTGCAGGGCCGGATCGAGTTCCTGCGTCAGCGGGGCATCGATCCTTTCTCGCACTATACTTTGCCCGAGGCGGTGATCAGTTTCCGTCAGGGATTCGGCCGCCTGATCCGTCATCGCAATGACCGGGGCGTAATTGTTGTGACTGACCGGCGGTTGGTAACCAAAGCCTATGGGCGCTCTTTCATGCAGGACCTTCCGACGAAGCCTGAGGTCTACAAGCAGAAAAACGACATCATGGAGGACGTCCGCCGTTTTTTCGGCGAATGAGGGATGCTGTTTTTTGTCTCAGGTAACGCTGAAGGTTTGTCCTTGTGTCAAATTCTGATTGTCTTTCTATACAGCAACGGAAGTGTGTGCGGTGAGTGATCCTGGCGGGCAAAGAGCCAATGTGGTTGGATACTTTTCGGCCTATGAACGTCAGGCAAGGGAAAATCCTTACTTCCGAGGTGGATTAGACGACTTTGAGCTGGTAAAATTACTATGTGTTAAACGGCTGGGAGTGAAAGCGTTATCCGAAGAGATGTCAGTGCAACCTTAAAAATTGCCTCTAACATCGGAGAGGCCGAACGATGAAAAAGAAGTTTCTCGTAGTGCTGGCGGTATGGGTTGTCATGGCTTACGTAGCGGTATTTATGTTCTCCGTGGGATTTGCGTCTTCCGAAATGGGGGGGCAGTCCGGGGAAAAGAAAGGGTCTGACACATTATTTTGCATACGGGGAAGCGGGCCCGTGGCTGGCGTTGCGCGTAAGGTTTTTGTGCCATGCACAGCTGTTGTGTCAAGTCTTGATGGTTATACCCTCAGCGAACCCGAAAAGGTACAGGACGTTGAAATGGTTTTTGGATGGAAATATGCCGCAGGCCGGCAGCCGTGGATAGTCGGGGTGTTTTTTGTTATTTTCATCATATCTACGGTCATTGTATTTAGAAAGTTGAGAAAACCTGAGCCCAAAGAGGAAACATCTTAACAGGGTCTTTTTCTTAAACGATTTGCCACTCCCTGTATTTGAATTCAAACGGCCAGCCATCAAAGATGCGCTCAAATACTATGTTGGGCTCGTTCCCGGTTTCTGAAAGATCCCCCTGAGGCTGGCGCAATGATTGACGTTGCCATTTGTGCGCTTTCCCACCTGTCCTTCAGGGGAAATAAACTTTTGCGGTGCTCGCATGCCCCGATAACCAAGCGAAGATAGAGGGGGCGTTACCCGATCAGTTTTGGTGCCGCTTTTCCTGCCGGGAGTGTCCGCCGTCGGCGTTACCTCCCGTTTTCAAAGTCCCTTTTGATAAGGTTTCTGTAAACCTTTTCCACGTTATCCGTCTGCTTCTTGAGACTGAAAAGACGCGACATCCGGTCGCGGGCTGCTTTGCCCCAGTGTCTTCTCCGGTCCTCTTTCTCAGCCATTTCCAACAGCGCATTCGCCAGACGTTTTGGTTTGTCCTGAACCACCATACCAGTTTCGCCGTCGGCGACGATATCGGGTAGCACACCGCGGTTAGCAACTACCAGCGGGATCTCCATTGCGCACATCTGCATCGCCGCCCGGCAAGATCCGTCGCTTCCTGGCACCAGCATCAGGCCCGCATCACACATCGCGAGAACGTCTTTGTAATCATCGGTTCGATATCCGAGCGGATGAACCGTAGCCTCCAGACCCATTTCCGTTACAGGGTGGTCGAGAATTTCTTCTTTGTGAGTTCCGCGGCCGAGCACGATGATCTTCAAGCGCGAGTTTTTCTTCTGTATTTGTCTGGCAGCTTCCAGCAGGACGTCAAATCTCCGGTGCCACTGCACGCGAGCGACAATGCCGATAATGATGTGATCGGCGGAGAATCCGAACTGCTCGCGGATACCAGCGGGCGGTTCCATCGGCTGAAATGTGTCCAGATCGACCGCCCCCCGTACGGTGGAGACATCACCCGGGGAGCGATGCAGTTTTTCCACGGCGAGAGCGCGCAATCGATCGCTCAAAACGATCAGATGATCGGCCATGCGTTCGGAGAATTGAAAATGGTGGAAGATCGAATTGCCGTAACGCTGGGCGCCGTGATCCGTGCGGATCAACGGCGCGGTCGTGGGGCTGCGTCGTCTGGCGACTGAAGCCAGGATATGATCAAGCGAACCGTGAACATGAATGATATCAAAATCCTTTTCGGTGAGCAGGTGTCTCAGGTGACTGGTATCCCTAATGGTGCGTCCAAGCTCGCTGCCCCCGTCAAAATAAAAATCATCGATTACTTCGACGCCCATCTCTCCTGCTCGTTGCCCCAGGGAATTATCGGTAGATTCGGGGGTGCGGGTGCAGGCCAGGATTGGTCGCCAGCCGCGGCGAGTGAGTTCGGCACAGAGATTGGCAATTGGCTGGGACGGACCGGTCCACTTGTAGTCGGCATAGCAGTGGAGAACCGATTTTTCCATGGGCGGACCGGACCGAAAAGAGACAATTTTCCCGGACATTTATGGTAGCAAACCGCCCCCGTAGAATACAAGCAAGAGCGGACTGTCGAGGGATTTGCGCTGTGGGTCCTGCGGGTGCTGATAGCCGTACATTTACCGAAAATCGTGCTGCCTGTTCCCATTGGACCGAGCGCAAATTCCTCAAGTTTCCTGCGGAAAAGTCGTTAAAGGTTGTTGTAATATAAACCTTATGTCTGGGGTCAATCATTCTGTAAGCTCGCCACCCCGCTTCTCGACCGCGTATCCTGCAGACTCGAGTTCAGCTGAGCCCGCCCCGGCGGGCGAAACTGGACTTGAGGCGGACAAATGCCGGAAAATGACAGGTAGCTGTCGGTCCGTATCGCCGAGGCGGACCTGCCGTTCGTTCTTCTGCTGTTTTGCTCCGAGACCTGTCGGTTTATGGCCCGCGTTCTGAACTCCAGCCTCCGGCTGAAGTCCAGTCCGCTCGCGGATCCGGACCCGCTTACAAATCCGCCGGGCTTGTCCCGGCGTGCTTAAGGATTCAACCTGCAATTGTTGGCTAAAAGCTTTTTTCTGGCCATGCTGAGTCCCGACTGTGCCAATATTTCTGATCAACGCAAATGGCTCGACTGTCGGCGGCTCAGGCGATAAACGGCGGACACTTTGTCCTGCATTTTCTGCTGAACAAACAGTGCCAACCGGCAAATTGGCAACAATGGCCGTCGTTGTCTGATCGAACTCTTGGCTTGCCAAATACGAATTGCTATCAGCAACTAATTGCCGGGTAACGATTGACCCAGTGTGCTGCAAAGGGGTAACTTATCGACCAGCTATAGAAACGGATCCCGGAACAGTGAAACCTATACCCACAAGTCAAAGGAACAGATTATGAAAAAAGCCTTACTAAAATCTTCGATATTTATGGCGATCGCTGGCTGGGTCCTCTGCATTGGTGCATCGGCCCTGGCCGCGGAACGTTTACAGCTCGAGTACGGCGACCGCGGTTTGATGTCACTGAAGTGGGCGGGCCAGGACATCCTGAAGGATGGAAAGCCGTCGGTTGGACGAATTGTGCTGGAAAAGAAGACCCTCGCCGACGATGGAATTAACGAATATGATTGGCAGAAGCCCGACGTATCGGAGCCGCGTGTCAAGACGGAACGGGATGGCCGGCGCCTCGTTTACACCTACAAATGGGGAACGATCACGTTCAATTACGCATCGGCGCCGGATCGGCTGGAGCTGACAACGACGATCCAGAACAAAGCGGACCGAACGCTGGCCATGTTCGAAGTAAAACCTTTCACTCTATCGCTTCCGGATCCGCTGGATAAACCAAAACACTGGAAGCGAATCGCCAACATGCCGGGCGATTTCAACGTTGTGCAGGCGGTCTGCGGTGAGCACAAACTGCTGCTTTGCTGCGAGACCGTCATGCCCTTGCATTTCGGCTTCGGAAAACCGAGGAAGAAAAACACAGTTCTGCCCGTGACCATGCGGGGCAACGTCAACATTACCAGACCGGGCGGTGTCGTGTATTACCACTACGGTCTCCCTCGGATCGCTCCGGGCAAATCGCCTT
>JAGXLK010000006.1 GCA_018334735.1 Planctomycetota bacterium
GGGGAGATGCGGCCTATGGTTCGGGAAAGGCCGCCGTCGATGCCGATGTGAGCAACCCAGAGACACCGGCTCCACCGGGGCAATTGGCGAGGGCATGTGATCACAGGAGTTCTGTAGCAACACAGGAGACCCTGCGTGGTAACCGGTGTCGTTTGAGCTTTTGAAAACACCCTGTGATCAGGAACTGCGCTGGTTGTTTGACATTACCTGTGGCTGAGGTTGCTTGTAGAATAATTAACGCTTGAGGTTTGTGAAATGTTCGGGTTATCGTAACATTTGCTTTGTGGGTGGGTACGATGCCCTGGCAAAGTTACTCTGGGTATTTGACACATCCGCCCTGCAAAGGCGTATAATCACGGCGGCTGGATGTGTGGAAGGATTTATCCCGACAGCTACTTTACTGATTTTGTCTCCCGTGGAGATACGGGGGCAGGAGGGATGACTTATGGTTGAAGGACCGTGGCAGGACAATGATGGCGGGAATCCACTGGACGCGCTGGATACCTACGGAATCCGATGGAATAATCTTTTTCTGATGGGAGGCGCTGCCCTCGTGGGATTGTTAGTGGTCGGATTTCTCTTTTTCTGGACCCAGTGCCGTATCAGCGTGGATAAAGGTGAATTTGTGCCAATCCTGAAAAAAACCGGCAAGAACATGACCAACGACATGGTGGTGGCGCCCAGTCCCGATTTCAAAGGACCACAGTTTGAGATCCTGAAGGCGGGACGGCATTTTCGCAATCCATACTACTGGTGGTGGCCCGCCCCCAAAAAGGCCACGGTCATCGACAAAGGAGAGGTGGCGGTGCTGGTGCGAAAATATGGCGAGGACCTCCCGCAGGGGCAGGTTGTCGCGGAGACTGAGGATCAGAAGGGGATTCTCCGGGAGCCCAAGAAACCGGGCCGACACTACATCAACACGTGGGCATACGCGGTGGAAAAACACGACATGGTTCGCATAAAACCGGGATTTCGAGGCGTGGTGACACGTCTGGTGGGCGAGGAACCGGAAAATCCCAACCAGTACGTCGTCGATAAAGGTGAAGTGGGCGTGCAGCCCTACCTGCTGGACCCCGGGACGCATCCCGAATATAGCAATCCATACGTCTATCAGATCACTCAGATTGATATCCGGTCGCAGAAGTTTGAAATGTCGGACCAATCCGCGGTGAGTTTTCCCTCTCAGTACGGCTTCGACATCAAAGTGGAGGCGACCACCGAATGGGCTCCTGATCTGGAGATGTTGCCCGAGGTCTTTGTGAAATACGTTGACCGTCAGGATCTGAAAGGATCCGGCGGCATCAACAACATTCAGCGTAAAGTGATTCTCCCTTTCGCACGTTCGCTTCTGCGCATGATCGGTGGGCAGCATCGTGCGGTGGATTACATCACGGGTGATACCCGGACTAAGGTGCAGAACAGCGTGGAGAAGCAGCTCCGCGAACGGTGTGCCGAGGTTGGCATCGATGTGCGATCGTTCGTGATTCATAAGACCCTGCCGCCCGAACAGCTGCGTGAGCAATACAGACGCCGTGAGGTGGCCTACCGGGAGATCGATCGATACCTGCAGGAAATACAGACAGAAATTGGCAACATTGTTGTGGAAGGCGGAGCGCCCAAGGTCGATGAGAAGGGACGCCCGGTGCTCAACGATGATGGCACCCCGGTGATTGAGGGAGGCACGCCCGAACGCGACGAGGAGGGTAACCTTGTGCGTGAAGGCGGTCGTATCACGAAAATAATACAGGAATTACGGAAAGGCCGGGAAGGAAAGTTCGGTGAAGTGCGTGCGGAAATTGCCGAAATTATCCGGTCCGCCGAAAAATACGCCAAGGTGGAGGTCACGAGAGGCGAGAAAAAACGCGATGTGGCGGAGATCAACCTGGAAGCCGCCAAAGACAAAGCCGCTGCCCACCGGGCCGAAGGCGAGGCCGAGGCGGCTGTGACCGTTATGCAATACGAGGCCGAAGCCGAGGCGGTACGCGAAAAAGTTTCCGCGTTTGGCTCCGGAGATAAATATGCGGAGTATCAGCTCATCCGCAAACTGTCTCCCGGCGTAACCAGAATCCTGTCGAACACGCAGGGCAGCTTCGCGGAACTTTTCGAACGCTTCGCCGGCGGCATCGAGCAGGAGCAGGATGATCAATCGAACAAATAACGCCACTCAACATTTCACCGGCCTGGAAGGAAAAAGATAATGAAAAAATCACTGTGGACAATTACTGGTATGGTTGTTGGAGGATTGATTTTGGGCGCTGTTATCGGATACGGCGTGTTCTGGAAGTGGGGGATGTGTCGTCGCTGGGTGCCCTACGGTCAATCCATGCTGATGACGCGCAAAACGGGAGAGCCTTCTCCCCGGGACAGTTATGCAGGGGAGGGAGAGCAGGGTGTATTGAAAGAAATGCGCGGTCCCGGGCGCTATCTCGACGTGAACCCCTGGAAGTATTCGACGGAATTGGTCGACAACATTTACGTGCCGCCCGGAAAGATGCTGTTACTGAAAAGTAACGTGGGGAAAGATCTGCCCGACGGACGGTTCCTCGCCAACCCAGGGGAGAAGGGAACTCTGCGCAAGGTGCGGACGCCGGGGACGTGGAGGGTCAACACGTATGGTATGCAAGTGGTCAGAACGCCGAGCGGACAGGAATTGTGGGATGCACCGATTATTCCGCCGGGATACGTGGGAGTGCAGACGCTCCAGGAAAGCTCGGACGGGGACAGGAAAGGTGTCCAGCCGGAGGTCCTGCAGCCTGGATATTACAACATCAATCCGAAACGAATGGAGATCGACCAGAAGGAAATCGGTTTTGTGGTGTTGACGATGGAAACGGAGTTCAAACCGGATAAAATCCAGAAGGGAGACGGGCAAAAACAGGTTAAAATACCCGTGGAAGGGACCGGCGTCTCCTTCCCGCTTCGCGATGGGAATCAGATGTTCCTGGATTTCACCGTTGTGTGGGGTATAACCCCGGAGAACGCGCCGCACATTCTCAGCAAATACGGATCGAATGACATGGTGGAAGACAAGGTCATCAAACCCCAGGTCACAAGTATCTGTAAGAATCTTGGGTCCGATTTGTCGACGAAGGAATTTATTGAAGGAGCCACGCGCGAGAAATTTCAGCAAGAAGTCACGGACGAGTTGAAGGAAATGGGCGAGAAAAAAGGTATTGAGGTGCTGATCGCCCTCGTGCGGGGGTTCCATCCCGACATCCACATTAGGGAACAGATTCAGGCCCGAATGCTGGCCGAGGAGGAAAAAGAGACCCTGGCTATCGAACAAAAGCGCGATACCGTGGCGGCCCGCCTGGAGAAGGCGCGGAAAATGGTGGATATTGCCATAAAAGACTTCAAGGCTGAGACTTCCGCCCTCGTGGAGTCGGAACGCGAAAAAGGACTCAAGAAAGCCGCGAGTTTCAAAGCTCAGGCGGACCGACAGGTGGCAGGGCTGGAGAAGCAAACGGCGGAGGTCAAAGCCAAAGCTAAAAAAATTGTCGGACAGGCCTCAGCCGACGTCGTGGAGGCGAAGAAAAAGGCAGAGGCCAAGGAATTGCAGCTCAAGATCGCTGCGTTTGGCGGGCCCGAATCCTACAACAAAGCTCAATGGGCCGAGTTGCTTTCCGATGATCTGACCATTGAATATCGCTACAGCGGCCCCGGCACATTCTGGACCGATGCCGAATCCGGTTTCCAGGGTCTGGCGGCCAAGCAGATCTTGCGTGAGGCAGCCCAGGATCAGTCGGGCGATGACGCCGGTCAGAAGAAGTTCAAAGACACCTCAAACGATGAGTGATTTATGAGTTTTTCACTGGAACAGTTCAAAAAAAAGAGGCGTCGTCTGGGTAAATGGGGGCGGCGACTGTTCTGGGGCGGGCTGGTGTTCATGGCCCTGGATATGATGACCCCCTTCCCAACGCCCGTTCGGGGCGCGTTCGCCGCATGGTGGGTGTTTGTCATCGGAGCAGGGGCCGTGTGTTACCTGCTGTCGCGGAAACTGCCCACCTCCGAAACGCTGGATATCGCCAAAGAGCATCAGGGCGAACTGCGGGTTTCGGATCTGACCAGTGAACTGCAGGTCACGACGGGAACAGCCCGCAAGATACTGACCAGTCTGGAAAAGGATGGATACGCCCAGGCGGAGATACGAACGGATTCCGGCGGGCAGAATTATCAGGTATGGGTATTCCCCGAAATACGAGATCAGACCTCTTTTTGAGATGGACAGTCAGCGGGAGATTCGATTTATGACGGCCATCATCGCTCCCCCGGTCGACAATTTCCGAGTGAATGATGAAACGGAAGATCTCACGCTTCGATGGGAGCACCCGCGGGGAGAGTATGAAGGATATATCCTTTTTTCCGGCACCGGTACCGATGCGTTACATCAGGTTGACCGTCTGTCGGATGATCAGACCTCATATGTGATTCCATCCCGGTCCACCGCATCCGTTTATGCGATAGTGACCTACCAGGGTGCGCGGGTCAGCGAGTATTCCTTTGCTTCGCCGGCCGGAGAGGAGGCGGGAACGGCGATGAAAGAGGCAGAGGCCCCGCAGGAGCAATCGGAGCCGATAAATGTCAGCGCTGATACGGAGATTGAGGATGCCCGGTGTCTGGAATGCGACGGAGAACTTTCGTGGGTGGATGTTGAAGAACAGGACCGAACCAGGCGGATGCTCCGGTGTGATCAATGCGGGAAACGGCATGTGCGGAGTGGCGACGGGAGAATTTTGATGGTGGAACAGCTGCATTATGGTTGTTGCCGCTGCCCTGAATGCGAAGAAGTGCATGCTCTGGCAATGAGCTCGGACGACCTGATAATTTGTTCTGAAACGGGACGCTTACATGCCTGGCAGGGCGATGCTGGAGAGGTGGATCTGGCCGAACTGGGTTAATTTTACTTCATGCGTGGAGGGAGACGCGGGGATATGACTGAATACAGGGGCGACAACGTTCTGGAGGATATCGGGCGCCTGATACCGGGATATGAGGGTTACGCACGGCGGAAAAATAGACGCGAAACCGACCAGAAGCTCCGACGCAATCTGACTGAAAGCCTCGACACGCATCAAAAAGCTCTGGATCGGGTCGGACGGGAAGTGGTGGAACAGGGTGGGCTGGAGATGGCGGGCAGAATCGACAAGATCAAAGGGGTGCTCGGGCGACTGGCCAATAACCTGAAACGACAGGCCGGGGCCGGACTACGTTATCAGCATGCGGAATAAGGGGATACGACAACACAGGGGGAATATGGGCTTAGAACGGCGGAAAGCCAGTTGTTAGTTGCTTGTTGCTAGTTGCTGGTAAACGCCGAACGGCGGTTCTGAGTTCTGGGTTTGTGAGATACGAAGGTAAGTGGTAAGCGGCAAGGGGTAAAAGAAAACAACGAGAAACGCCTATGAAAGTTGATGTCAAGCAACACCTTCCCTGGGATCCTCCGATACCAGTTTTTTTGGCTTGATATCGCAGGACCACCCTAAATCGTCTATGGAGCGTAAGGGGCGGGGTAACCGTTGATCCTTTTCTCCTTCGCCACCGCCGTTGGCCGTTTTTGAGACTGGCTTTCATGTCACCTCCTTGTGGGTCGCCCATCGCAACGATAACCGTGCCCCGTCGCATTGCGATACATCTGCGTTGTCGTACATGATTGTAATAGCGTATATGGGTCGGACCATAACAAATGCAGTGTTGGCAATTAGATACGACAAAAACGGGGTCGTATATAGCGTTAGAGCGGCTTTTCACCCCCTGAAAAACGGCGCTAACGGAACTCAAGTTGCTGGCAGACGGCAAGTTGCTTGTTGTTGGTTGCTTGTGAACTGATAACGGACTGGAGCTGGTTAACGGCAGGAAAACGGCGGAACGACGGGCGAGGGACGGTCCAGGAGAGGAGAGCTGGCGCGTCAGAGAAGCTTCACCCTCTTACAGTTGATTTTGAGGGGTGAAAACCGCGTCTAAGCCGTCTGAGCGGCCCCTGAAAAGTTGTAAAGTGAGTATCAGCAACGATATGTTATGGTCCGACCCCTACAGAGGACCCTATATTTTTGGCGTCTTTGACAATGGAGAGTCGCATATCGAATTTGAACTCTTTATCTTTTGCTTTCATCAGAGTAGAATACCTGACAGGAGACATATGTGGTTCCTCCGCCTTTTTTCTTGGGTTGAAAAAAACGAAAGGATACCACATTGTCTCCTATTTTTCTTTACGCAAGTGACTGATGCTGCTTCGAAGAGACTTCCACGTCTCGTAACTCATACATCCCAGGCGGCGCAGTCGCGGCACGTCCGCCGCCGGTGGGTCAGCATCAACCCAGGACATCCCTCTGTGGAGCTTCATACCTCTTGACAAGTTCAGCGAGAAATGGTATTGCATAAATGGGAACGTTTCCGTGACGATGTGCAAACTTTATTCTGTAGGGAGGTAGAAGAATGCATAAGCGGAAAGCAGGAAAAAGGTTGGGCTTTACTTTAATCGAACTTCTGGTGGTGATTGCCGTCATCGCTATTTTGGCCGCGTTGCTCTTGCCAGCACTGGAGGGGGCTATTGACAGTGCCAGGAAGACCTACTGCAGCAATAACATGAGGCAGTTCTATAACTACGCCGCCTTTTTCGAGTTGGATCATGGTGCCATCCTGCCGGCATGGTACTACACCCGCCTGCCCGATGGATGTTCTGCCACCCCTGCCGATTATGCGCTGCCGGGCGGTGGTTCATTGTGGAACAGTGACGGCAAAGAAGACAGCGGGAATCCGCAGGTGGCCGAACACATGTTGGCGGATTTTGGCTATGTGGATAGCGACTACGTACGGGCGCCTATGTTTCAGAAGATGCGAACTGACACGATCTTCTGCTGCCCGAACATGTTCACCGGTGTCGGCAACGCCGGCTACAAGTGGAGCAGCAGCATATTTTACGAATTGAATATGAGTGGCTCGGTTCCCGAGTACGAACGGCGGAGATGGGGCCGGACGAAATGGGGGGATGACGAGCGGGTAACGGGAAGTTAGTCCGCAGATCGCGTCTGGAACATGTGGAGCGCCTACACCGTCAACCTCGCCGCCGGCGCCGGCCCCTACAGCGGCACGAACAGGGGTCTGCCGGTCTACAAACGCAGGCGATGGAAAAGCGGGGCGAGCCGCGTGGGTTATATCTTCGAGTTTCACGGCCCCTATATGGGCGAGATTGTTGAGCACGCTTACCTTACCGGCGAGGATAACGTGCCCCTGCGGCACAAACAGTCCGCCAACATGATCTATGCCGATGGGCACCTCGGTTATATCCCCACCGACGGTTTTGCCACCCGGGCTGATATCCCGTGGGAGTGGGAGTAGGCGGTATGGCAACTCCTGTTGCCTTGAAACGGATTATGCCGAGGGTGCCAACGATCACTACGGATGGATCTGAAATGGAGGCAAATGCAAAACTCCGACGGCCATGCTTAACACTTCTTTTCCTTATTGGATTATCTTGAGCAAAACATTGACCACGACCGTATTTCTGCTGGCCATGATGCTCGCCACCTCCGGCCGGGCTGCGGAGGAACCGTCGCGGGAGCCGCTGCGGGTGCAATCCCATACCCTTGGCGTGGTGGGCGGGTCGCTGAGTGCGGCGACTTTCGTCAATGAACTCGTCGAGAACGGCAGCCTGCCTGCTGAAGTCGATACGGCAGCAGGAGCCTGGATCGACCTGGCAGGACGCCCTGCTCCGCAACGGCGGACAGTGGCCCTGGTCACCTGCGGACTCGGAGGGCCGCGCAAGTTGGGTAAAGGACAGGCCTGGGCGTATGCCTTTCTCTTTGCCGGTCCCGACGCACACCTCGTAGAGGCACTGCACATCCCCTATGGTATGGTCTGGGACGGCAATGCCCTGGCATGGGCCTGGCGCCCCCCGGTAGCTGAGTTGGCGGCGCTTCTGTCCCTTTCCCTCCAGCAGAAGGAGGCTCCTGCCCGGCGGGAAGCAAACATCACTGTAAAATCATGGCCAAAGGCGAACACCCCGGACACCACCAGCGACGGACTGCCGACCGGAGTGTCGGACGAGGATCTGGCCGAGGATCTGGCAGCGGTCGAGTGGGGGCAAGCCCGATCGATTCTCGAGACCATGTCCTGGTGGGCGGCCTGGGATAACGGCCTGCGCCCCACGCGGGGCGACGCATCACTCAGCATTGAACTGCACGTTCGCCCATCTTACCGCGCATTTGATCTGCAACTGATTTTTCATTCCGCCAACAAACAACGAAAACTGCAAAAGTTTGGTATTCCCGAGACCAGCCTGCAGGCAGCTCTTTCCCGTATGGTGCAACTGGCCCTGGCACCGGATGGTATGCGGGATATTGGCCTTCTGGTAAAGGGAGAGCCCACCCTCCTGTCCGCTGATACGGAGGGGGTGGTCTTCAATGCCCGGGGTGCGCTTTTCCGGGTTGATCCTTCAAGTGGCAAGGTGGTTTATCCGCAACTGGACGAAGTGGGAGATGTGCCCACTTCACAGCGCCGCAAGTGTGTCATCAATTCAGGAGTTATCTACCGGACTAGCAATTACGTTGCCCGTGTGAATATCGCTGACGGCAATGAAGAGAAAATGGCTGCTATCCGTATCCCGGCTGAGTGGGCATTCTGTGTCCTGCCGGACAATACAGTCGCCGTTGCTAAAGGCGGAGAATTGCATGTGCAACGTGGCAATGACGTACTCTGGAAGAAGGCGCATGGAGGACTGTTGACCTGTGGCCCCATACACGCAGGTAATAAACTGATAGTCGGCGATGCAACGGGTAGGCTCCATGCTTATGGTATGGCAGACGGGAAAAAAATATGGGAGCGCAAACTCCCGCAGCCAGTCCATTCGTGTCTGTCGGTGTCAGATAAGGCAGAGCATATCTACGCTTGTGACCGGGACACTTTGCACACCCTCGACGCCGCAACCAGTGAGGTCGTCTGGACACGTCCGTTGGGCGACACTCTCTTGCGTTCGCCAGTGATGACCGCCGGTGGCCTGCTGGTAGTGGACAAGCGCAACATCATCCGTCTGCTCGATCCGCATGATGGCTCCGAAAGGCAACGCAGAGTATGGGACACATGGCTCACTACGGTCGAATCCCTGAACATCGGGGGGCGCAACTTCCTGTCTATAACCGATATCGCATCCAGGGTGACTTGTTTATCCCCGGAAACCTTAGCCGAGCTGGGCCGGATTGACATTGGTCGGCCATTGGTGCCGGGCCTTCTTGCGGTTGAAAATTTTCCGCGCAGATGGGCACCTCGACTGACTATGAGTACTGGCAATAAACTATTGGATGAGGAGGGCACCCGCGAAGTGGCGACGGCTCCGACAATCATAGTGGCCGACCAGGAAGGCTTCATCTACCTGCTCCAGCCTCCGGGAGAAATGGAATGAACAAACACTGGCAAATACCATATGGAGGATTTGGTTTCTGTGCGGTGCTCTTGCTCCTCTGGATGCCTGTGAGGTGTGTCCAGGCCGCAGAACCGGGGCTTGGTTTAGAAGATAATGAAGACGTGGAAGTATTCCTGGAGGAAGTCGGCCTCGCTGCGCCTGACAACGACTATGATAAGCTGAACCTTAGCCATCTGTCCAATTTGACGCAATGGGAAGGCGTTAAGCCTCGTCCAGGAAGAGGCCGGCCTGCATCAACCGAAACCGGCACATACCATTGGGCCGCAAAGAGGAATGATGTTACACCGCTTGACAGTGGAAACATCTTCACCCTTATCCGTATCCCTGAAGCTGCCAATTACCGTATCTTCCTGCGCCACCAACTGGATAAAGACCGTTACCATCCTGTCACGCTGACAGTTACTGATGCTGATGGCAATGATGTGGTACAGCACTGCTATGGAAAAATCACCTTACGCTTCGGCGTTCCCAGTACAGAGCAGGAGCAGGAATTACCCATCCGTTTTGAGAAGGAACGCCTAAAGCTTGGCATGTTCGATAAATCGAGCATGGTTTGGGAATACCATGATGTTAACCTTGAGCCGGGGGTTTATCGTTTTTCCTTGCGTAGTAATGATAAAGCCGCACTGGCAACAGCAGTTTTCATTACGACCAGTAAATCCTTTCGTCCCAGCCTCGCCGAAGGTGAAAAGACACTGGATCGCGTATTCATCCGCTATCGCCTGACGCATGGTCTGCCTGCCGATCGCACCTACGGCATCTCCGGTCAACTGCGCTACCATCATCGCCGTCCGGTACCGGGACCCTCTGGTGTGGCGTGGGCTTGGAGTCTGGGTGAAATCGAAGCGGCTCCAGCAGGGACGTGGACTGAGTTTCTCGACATTACCGAAGCGGTGGTGCCGGGGCCGGGCAAGTGGTCAAGCGCGTGGCTCTATCTTACCGGGGTCACGGAGGGCACAATTGAATTGCAACTGGCATGGTATCCCCACGCTGCCGCAGTCCAGAAAGAGGTGGAACTGGAGGTCTACCCCGGCCAAAAGCGTGACGGCGCTGCCTGGCTGCGCCTTCCCCACGGGGCACCACGGGTAGACCCCTCGGCCACCACCGCGGCCTGGGGCATGTGGCCGCCGGCCTTCGACGAGTTAATCCACACCCGGCGGCAGCTCATGCAGCGCTACCTGCGCTGGACGGAAGCGGCAGAAGCAGACCTCGGGCTTACACCGGAACACCCACGGACGCGCGCATTCCGGCTGATGAGTTCGGCTTGCCCCGGCTCCTACCGAATGCTGGCCCGCCTGGGAGTAAACTGGATGCCTTCAGCCCCCGCCGAAGTGGTAAAGCGTTTTGGCCTCTTTGACGAGACCATGTGTTTCAATGATCGCTTCCCCGATTTCGGCGACGACCCCGCAGCGGCCACAGCGGCCCGGGCTCGAATGCTGCTATACAAGGGCGGCGACGAAATTAGCACTTACTACAGCGCGGCATCAACCAACCGCTCGGTGCGGCGCAGCCGTGCATTCCACCAGTTCCTCGAAGACGAAGCCAAGCGTCACGGGCTGGACAAGCAGGACTATCTCGGTTTGTCAGACTTTACGCGCATCGAAGCTATCGATCAACTGCCTCTCAACCCCGGCGTTTACGAACGGCGGCTGTATTATGCATCGCAGCGCTTTGGTCACCTGGCCAGTGTTCCGGCGCGACGACGGCGTCTGCGAGAACTGCGCGAAACTTACCCCAACGTGCACGTGTACAACAACTATTCGCCACATCCGGTCTTTCTCACCGGCACCGACATGAACCATGGCGACTGGTTTGTACTCTGCCGCAACGGGGCGCAGAATTTGGGCTGGGGCGAAGACTGGGCATACCGCGGTTCCTGGGGACTTTATACCCATTACCAGGCCACAAGCTATTATGCCGCTCTCGTGGCGTGCGCCACCCGCAAGCACGGTTATCCCGGCGGTTTTTATGTCGGCGTGAATTGTGGAGGCGGGGCCCGGAAGCTCTTCGCCTGCATCGGCCAGGGACTGACCTGGCTGCGGCTTTACGATTGGGGACCTTTGGACGCCGGCGCCGATGGCAGAAACTTCTGGAGTGACAACCAGCGGCAATATCGCGCCGTCATGGCGGCGACCTGCGCACTTGGTCCCGCCGACGACATTTTCCGGCAGGGGCGACGCGAACCCGCCCGCACCGCCATCCTCTACAACCGCAGCCACGAAATCTGGCACGGCGGTACTGGCCGCATGAACCACGACTGGATGTGGACCTATATCGCCCTGCGCAACCGGCAGATCCCCGTTGATGTAATTATCGAGGAGGATCTCAGCGCAGAGAGCCTGCGTTCCTATGACGTCCTGTATCTCGGCGGATTCAACCTGTCCGAGACGCACCTGGCGGCCGTGTCCAACTGGGTAAGCGCCGGGGGACTGCTGGTCGGTACGGCCGGCGCGGCCGTGCGGACAGCTGAAGAAGACGCTCCGCTGCCGGGGACGGCCGATCTCTTCGGCACCCGGCAAACCATCGTCCTACCGCCCCCTCGGCCGCGAGGAACTGAACCCCCCGTCGGCCCCGAAGTTCGGTTTGCCGAGTCGGAACTTCTACCGGCGGCTACCTTCATCGCCCATGCCGGTGTGCGGGCCGAACTTGCGCCGACAACGGGCAAGGTGGTCGGTACCTTCGCGGACGGTACACCTGCTGCTGTACTGAACCGGGTTGGTGAAGGCCGGGCGCTGCTGCTGGGGTTCCTGCCCGGCCGCACCTACGCCGAGGCCGAAGGACGCACCGGGAAGAGAGCAATGACAGCCGCCGACCAGGACAACCCGAACCGGGTCTACCGCCGCAATGAAGTGTGGATGGACCGACCGCCTACGGTAGTCCGGGAGTGGTTGGCCGCGCCGGTACTCCGCCACCTCGATGGCCAGACGGTTGAGTACTCGGAGCCCCGCACGGAGGCGACAGTGTTCACCAGTGATGCCGGAGTAGCCGTGCTGTTGGCCTCTTTCGCTGTCGATCCGTCTCCCGCGGGACGGTTGTCGGTGAAGCTGGACAGGCCTGTCACCACAGTCAAAAGCAGTTTACAAGGCGAGTTGGAGTGGCGGCAGATAGGCGGCCGTATCGAAGTGGAAATACCCGGACTCGATCCCGTGGATGTAATAATTTTTCGGTAAAAGTAATCTCAATCGTTGTTAGCTACAGAAAGGATTGTTCCATGTTGAAGAAAATCTGCTTACCGGGCTTGGCGCTGGCCCTGCTGACAGTTCTGGGAACCGTCGTCAACGCTGCCGACATCCGCCTCGCGGAGAATGTCAAGGACCGCTGCGTGATCGTCGCGCCCGACGAGATCATGAAGTGGGAAGGCGATGAGAAGAGGATCCGCCGGGGCCGACGCTGCCCCACGCCGGAGTATATTGCGGAGAACCGGCGGCGCATACGGCGCGACTCGGTCCATGACCTCGCGCTCTACCTCGGGAAGATCAGCGGCGCGACCATCGAGATCGTCTCGGAGCTCCCGAAAGGCGACAAGCGCACGCCGATCTATATCGACGCGGCGGCGAAGAAGGTCTTCGGCCCCGTCGGCACCCCGAAGGGAAAGGTGCGCGAGTTCCGCTTCCGCGTCGTCGCCGATCCGGCCAAGGGCCTCGGCCTCTACGGCCCGTCCCCACTCGGCACGAGCTACGCGATCTACGAACTCCTCCACCGCCTGGGCTGCCGCTGGTACATGCCCTCGGAGATGGGCGAGGTGGTGCCGAAGGACCCGGACCTCTCCGTCGAGCCGATGGATCTGAAGCTCGCGCCCGCTACCGAGGCCCGCGGCCTCTGGAAACGCACGACCACCCCGGACTTCTCCCGGCGCAACCGCCTGAGCGGCAACCCCGTCTCCGCCGGGCACCGGCTCTCAAAGTACACGAAGTGGTGGGATGAAGAAGCGGCCGAGAAGGAGGCCGAGAACGTCATCGAGAAGCTCGACAAGAATTATGTGCCGAGCATCAGCCTCTCGCCCAACGACGGGGTGATCCCGACCGAGAACGAGGGGCGGGCGGTCGACCCCGAGCCGCGGGTCTGGGAGCCGGCGGCCGGGCGCTGGTCGGTCACCGACCGGGTCATTCTCTTCGCCAACCGCGTGGCCGAGCGCGTGACCAAGAAATACTCCGACGTGACCTTCGGGCTGCTGGCCTACGTCAACTACACCTCGCCCCCCCAACAGGAGAAAGTCCACCCGAACGTGATCCCGGTCCTCGCGCCGATCGACTTCAACCGCCACCACCCGATGAACTGGCCGGACCACCCCAACGAGTACTGGCTGCTCGACCGCGTCGTCGGCTGGGGCAAGATGTGCGAGGGGTGGGCGGCCTACTGGTACATGATGAACCTTGCGGAGACGACCGCGCCCTGTCCCTTCATCACCAAGATGGGCACCGACATCAAGATCATGCTGGACAACAACATGGCGTTCTGGACTCCCGAGACGATGGGCGGGTGGGAGTCGATGATGCCGGGCTACTACCTCACGATCCGCATGACGTTCTATCCCGAGGAGACGCCGGACGAGATCCTGGACGAGATGTGGACGCTCTTCTACGGCCCGGCGGCCGAACCGATGGAACGGTATTGGCGGGGCATCGACCGCGCCTGGATCGAAGCAGAGGAGTATTCCGGCTCTCTCTTCGGGTATCTGCGCATCTTCACGCCCGAGGTGATGGCGGAGGCGCGCAAGAACGTCGACGACGCGCTGGCCGCCTGCGAGAAGGGCTCGGCCGAGTACGAGCGCGTGGAACTGGTGAACGCCAGCCTCACGCTCTTCGAGCACTTCATGAAGATGCGCCACGACTGGGCCAACGCACGGCTGAAAAACCTCAAGAGCGATCTGCAGACGTGGCGGGAGATGCTGCGCGCCAACATCGAGAAGTACGCCGACCAGAAGACCTTCCGCGCCGAACCCTGGTCGCCGGGGGGCGCGAAGGGGGGGATGTCGGAGTGGTATATCGACTGCTTCGTCGGTCACGCCTACGACGGCGGCTCGGAGATGGAGGCGGAGTATGTCCGCGTGGGCGAGCCGATGCTTGAGTGGAAGTGGCGCTACAACCCCGACGCCGAGGAGGCGTCCATCCCGTGGACCAAGCCCGACTACAGCGATGTCAACTGGAAGACGACCCACGTCGTGCGCGAGACCTGGTCCACGATCGGTCACCACAACAGCATGACCGACAAGCCCTCGGGCCGCTCGGGGCGGATGGCCTATCGCAAATCGCAGACGCTTCCGGCCGTGCCGAAGGGCAAGAAGGTCTTCCTCTGGATCGGCGCGACCGACGGGAAGGCCAAGGTCTTCGTGAACGGCAAGCACATCAAGTACGAGCTGCCCCACGACACGCGCTCGCAGAAGAAAGGCGACAAGGTCGACTTTTTCAACGGCTACTGCAAGCCCGCGAAGTTCGACATCACGAGCGCGCTGAAGGAGGGCGAGAACCAGTTCACCATCCTCTGCGACCGGCACTTCCTCAACGAACTCGGAACCGGCGGGCTGATGGGCCCGGTCATCATCTTCCGGGAAAAATAAGTAAGAGCCTGCTGGTATAGGCTATATAGAGCACAAAGTATTTGTTACGAACAGGCAAAAAGTTTGTGCGACAGGTTCAAAAGTAATCTCAATCGTTGTTAGCTACAGAAAGGAAATAGAGCATGAACGTGTTGTTTGAGTCACTGACGTATCCCGCCGGCGTTGAAGGCCGGCTGATCCCGGTGCAGTCGAAGCCCGTGGTGCGCGAAACACCGGTCTTGATCGGCGACAACGCCGTGGACGGATTGGGCGCCGTGATCTACGGGACCGTGCTGCGCGATGGCGGGATTTACCGAATGTGGTACCAGGCCTTTCCGAAGGCGTGGGGGGGCGGCGATGTGTCGTACGTGGGATACGCCGAATCCGACGACGGCGATGAGTGGAGGAAGCCGGAACTCGGACTGGTCGAGTCGGGCGGCGATGCGAAGAACAACCTGACCGACCTCGGCTTCCACGCCCCGTCGGTGTTTATCGACCCGACCGCGCCCGCCACGCATCGCTATCGCGGCGTGGGTTGCGCGATGCGGCACCGGGAGGGCTCCTTCCAACAGATCGTAGGGTCAGGCTATTACCTGGCGCACTCAAGCGACGGGCTGCATTGGGAGCTGAGCGACACGTGGCCGGCGTGGGAGGGGGTGGACGTTATCACCAGCGTCTATCATCCGGCGCGGGCGTGTGCACAGGTGGCCCTCAAGCGCCTCGCCCGCTACCGAGGGATCCCGCGCCGCGCGATCTGGGAAGGGGCCGTGGTCGACGGGGAGCCGCAACCGTGCCGACGAGCGCTCGTCCCGGACGATTTCGACGACGTGGCCGCTGCGGCCCGCGGTTTCGCCAGTGGGGACTACTACGGCATGGGCATGCAGCCGGCGGGTCAGGGCACGGTGGGATTCCTCTGGAACTTCCGTCACTGGC